>NZ_JBEYYT010000046.1:0-37670 GCF_040645715.1 Spirillospora sp. NPDC046719
TTGGCCGTCTCGGCCTTGCCGGCGTCCTGCGCGCCCTTGCCCGCGTCGGCCTCGCCGGCCCCGGCGGCGGCCTTGGCAGCGGCTCCCTGCTCGCCCGCCGAGCCCTGCCCCTGGCCGCCCTGCTTCTCCTGGATGGCCGCGATGAGCTGGCTCTTGCGCATCCCGGTCACACCGGTGATGCCGAGGCTGGACGCGAGCGCCTTGAGCTCGGGCAGCACCATGGCGGACAGGCCCGTGCCGCTCCGGCGGCGCCGGGGGGCGGTGGGCTCCGCGCCGTTCTGCGCGGCGTCGGCCGCGGGTGCAGTGCTGGATGCGTCCGTAAGGAGTTCGCTGGATTCGCTCACTAAGGGTCCTTCCCAGGGAGCGGGCGTCGGCCGGCGTTCGGCCAGTCAACCCGGTAATACGGCCCGGCGGGGGCGCCGAGTCGGGCTCCGCTGATCACGATGGGGCCGGGATCGGCGATTTTCTGGGCACAGCCAGATGATGGACGGGACGGTTCGCTCGCACGTGTCCCCGCTACCGCCACGTCCGAAGTTTCGCTGGAATGCCTGACAACGGAATGTCACGGTGTCGGGGAGCCTGGTACGCGGGACCGACACGGCCGGAGGGCCGGACAGGCGACGCGCGGCTGACGAGCACGCTGCCCCGAACGGGGCATCTGGTGCGGCAATCAGCCTAACATCACCAGGGCACACTGCTATTCCCCAGAGGTCGATGTCTTCGCATTTTACCTAGGTGGATCTTGCGGGGACCCGCACCGGCCGGAGCGCCGCGACGGCCCGGACCGCACCCGGGCCCGCCCTGGCACCGCGTCAGCTCCGGCGGCCGGGTTCACCGGGCACGACGCATGCGCCGCGGGTCGCGACGTCCAACGGGTGTTCGTGCCACCCATTACCCACTCGCGCGGCCATCGAATCAACTCGTGATGCGTTTGTGAAGGCCAGGACAGTCGGTCCTGCCCCCGAAATCACCGCGGGCACTCCGGCGGAACGCAGCCGTTCGACGAGTTCCGCGGACTCCGGCATCGCGGGGGCGCGGTAATTCTGGTGCAGCCGGTCCTCCGTCGCGTCCAGCAGCACGGCGTCGCCGAGGCCGTCGCGCAGCGCGGCGACGAGCAGCGCGGCGCGTCCGGCGTTGGCGGCGGCGTCGGCGTGCGGGACGGTCTCGGGCAGCAGCCCGCGGGCCCGCTCGGTCGCCAGGCGCTGCTCCGGCACGAACGCCACCACCTGCCTGACCTGCGGTTCCAGCCGGACGAGGCGCGCGCCGTCCGGGGTCGTCCAGGCGATCGTGAGGCCGCCCGCGAGGCACGGCGCGACGTTGTCGGGATGCCCCTCGATGTCGGTCGCGAGGCGCAGCGCGGCGTCGTCGTCCATGAGGTCGCCGTGCGGGTGCAGCGCGCGCGCCGCGACGATCCCCGCGACGATGGCAGCCGACGACGAGCCGAGACCCCGGCTGTGCGGGATGCGGTTGCGGCACCGCAGCCGGATGCCCTTCGGCTGGCCGGCCGGTTGGCCGGGTCCGGCCGCGGCGAGGTCGTCCAGCACGTCGAAGGTCCGGCGCAGCACCTTCACGATCAGGTGCCGCTCGCCGCGGTCGGCGACCTCGGCGCCCTCGCCGTCCACCTCGATGGACACCCCGTCGCCGGTCAGCGCCACCTCGACGTCGTCGTACAGCGACAGCGCGAGGCCGAGCGAGTCGAAGCCCGGCCCCAGGTTGGCGCTCGTCGCCGGCGTCCGCACCAGGACGGACCGCTCCGGCGCCCCCATCAGGTGAGGCCGAGCGCGGAGGCCGCCTCGTGGGCGTCGACGCGGACGACGGTCGGGGCCGGCGCGCCGGAGATCGCCCAGTCGGGGTCCTTCAGGCCGTTGCCGGTCACCGTGCAGACCACCCGCGTCCCGGGCTTCACCACGCCCTGCTCGGCGGCCTGGAGCAGGCCCGCGACGCTCGCCGCGGACGCCGGCTCCACGAACACGCCCTCCTCCCGGGCGAGCAGCCGGTAGGCGGCGAGGATCTGCCGGTCGGTGACCGAGTCGATCGCGCCGCCCGACTCGTCGCGCGCGGCGATCGCGAGGTGCCAGGACGCGGGGTTGCCGATCCGGATCGCGGTCGCGATCGTCTGCGGCTTCAGCACCGGCTCGCCCTTGACGAACGGGGCCGCGCCGCTGGCCTGGAAGCCCAGCATGCGGGGCGTCCGCGTGGCGACGCCGTCGGCGGCGTACTCCTTGTAGCCCATCCAGTACGCCGAGATGTTGCCGGCGTTGCCGACGGGCAGGCAGTGCACGTCCGGCGCGTCACCGAGCGCGTCCACGATCTCGAACGCGGCGGTCTTCTGGCCCTGCAGCCGGTACTTGTTGACCGAGTTGACCAGCGCCACCGGATAGTCGACGGACAGCTTGCGGGCCAGCTCCAGGCAGTCGTCGAAGTTGCCGTCCACCTGCAGCAGCCGCGCGCCGTGCACCAGCGCCTGCGCCAGCTTCCCCATCGCGATCTTGCCGTTGGGGACGAGCACCGCGCACGTCATCCCGGCCCGCACCGCGTACGCGGCGGCCGACGCCGAGGTGTTGCCGGTCGAGGCGCAGATGACCGCCTTGGCGCCGTCCTCGGCCGCCTTGCTGATCGCCATCGTCATCCCGCGGTCCTTGAACGAACCGGTCGGGTTGAGGCCCTCGACCTTCAGGTGCACCTCGCAGCCGGTCAGCTGGGAGAGCCGGACGGCCGGCACCAGCGGCGTGCCGCCCTCCAGCAGCGTCACCACGGGCGTCGCGTCCGTCACCGGAAGCCGGTCGCGGTATTCCTCGATGAGGCCGCGCCACACGCGGGCGTTCCCGTTCACGTCAGTGTCTCCTTGGCTGACCTGCGAATGTGGACCCGGATTCTACCGGGATCTCACTCCTCGCCCTCGACGCGCATGACGCTGGCGACCTCGCGGACGCTGTCCAGCCCGCGCAGCCCCTCGACGACCGCCGACAGGGCCGCGTCCGGCGCCCGGTGCGTCACCACCACGAGCTGCGCCTCCTCGCCCAGCCCCACCTGCCGGACGGCCTGGATCGACACCTCGTGCCGGGCGAACTCCTCCGCGACGGTGGCGAGCACGCCCGCCTCGTCCGTCACGTCCAGGTGGATGTAGTAGCGGGTGACGGTCTCGCCCATCGGCAGCACCGGGAGCTTCGCGTACGTCACCTCGACCGGGCCAGGCGTGCCGCCGACGACGTTGCGCGCCACCGCGACCAGGTCGCCGAGCACCGCCGACGCCGTCGGGGCGCCGCCCGCGCCCGCGCCGTAGAACATCAGCGACCCCGCCGACTCCGCCTCGACGAACACCGCGTTGTAGGCCTCGCGGACGCTCGCCAGCGGATGCGTCCGCGGGATCATCGCCGGGTACACCCGCACCGACACCCCGCGCCCGTTCCGGCCGTCCCGGCCGTCCCCCGCGCCGCCGTCCGAGGGGACGCGCTCGCAGATCGCGAGGAGCTTCACCACGCAGTCCATGCCCTTGGCGCCCGCGACGTCCGCCGCGGACACCTCGGTGATGCCCTCGCGGTGCACGTCCGCCGCCGTCACGGGGGTGTGGAACGCGAGCTGCGCCAGGATCGCCGCCTTCGCCGCCGCGTCGAAGCCCTCCACGTCCGCCGTCGGGTCCGCCTCCGCGTACCCGAGCGCCTGCGCCTCCTCCAGCGCCTCGTGGAACCCGGCCCCGGCGGAGTCCATCTGGTCGAGGATGTAGTTCGTCGTGCCGTTGACGATGCCGAGCACCCGGTGCACGTGGTCGCCGACCAGCGACTCCCGCAGCGGCCGCAGCAGCGGGATCGCGCCCGCCACCGACGCCTCGTAGTACAGGTCGGCGCCGTACTCGCGGGCCGCGGCGAACAGCGTCGCCCCGTCCTCGGCCAGCAGCGCCTTGTTCGCGGTGACGACCGACTTGCCGGTCTTCATCGCCTCCAGGATCAGCGTCCGGGCCGGCTCGATCCCGCCGATCACCTCGACGACGATGTCCACGTCGTCCCGCGTGACCAGCGCCTGCGCGTCCGTCGTGACCAGCTCCGGGTCGACGCCCGCGCGCACCCGCTCGGGCCGCCGCACCGCGACCCCGGCCAGCTCCAGCGGCGTCCCCACCCGCGCCGCGAGATCGTCGGCCTGCTCGCGCAGCAGCCGGACGACCTCGCTGCCGACGACGCCGCATCCCAGCAGCGCGACCCGCAGCGGGCCACGTTCGGGTTTCACGCTCCGACCTCCGCATCCGCATCCAGCCGCAGCAGGTCCTCGGCGGTCTCCCGGCGGACGATCACGCGCGACCTGCCGTCCTTCACCGCCACCACGGCGGGCTTCGGGACGTGGTTGTAGTTACTGGCCATCGATCGACAGTACGCACCGGTCGCGGCCACCGCCACCAGGTCCCCCGCCGCAATATCTTCGGGGAACCAGAGGTCCCGCACGACGATGTCCCCGCTTTCGCAGTGCTTGCCGACAAGCCTACTGAGCATGGGGGACGCCTCGGACGACCGGCTGGCGAGCGCGCCGGTGTACTCGGCGCCGTACAGGGCGGTCCGCAGGTTGTCGCTCATCCCGCCGTCCACCGACACGTACGTCCGCAGCCCCTCGACGTCCTTCACCGTGCCGACCTCGTACAGCGTCACGCCGCCCGGGCCGATGATCGCCCGGCCCGGCTCCACCGTCAGCCGCGGCATCGCCAGCCCGTACGCCCGGCACTCGTGCGCCACGATCTCCCGGAGGCCGTCCGCCATCGACTTCGGGTCGTGCGGCTCCTCCCCCGGCACGTACGCGATCCCGTAGCCGCCGCCGAGGTCCAGCTCCGGCAGCTCGATCCCGTGCTCGTCGCGGATCGCCACCAGCAGCTCCGCCAGCCGGTGCGCCGCGACCTCGAACCCGTCCACGTCGAAGATCTGCGACCCGATGTGACTGTGCAGCCCCACCAGCTCCAGCTGCTTCAGCGCCAGCACCCGCCGGACCGCCTCCAGCGCCGCCCCGGAGCTGCGGGAGAAGCCGAACTTCTGGTCGTCGTGGGCGGTCGCGATGAACTCGTGGGTGTGCGCCTCGACACCCGTCGTGACCCGCACCATCACCTTCGGCCGGACGCCCCGCTCCTGCGCCAGGTACCCGAGCCGCGCGATCTCCTCGAACGAGTCGACCACGATCCGCCCGACCCCGACCTCCAGGGCCTTGTCCAGCTCCCAGGACGCCTTGTTGCTGCCGTGCAGCGTGATCCGCTCCGTCGGGAAGCCCGCCGCCAGCGCCACGGCCAGCTCGCCGCCGCTGCACACGTCCAGCCCGAGGCCCTCCTCGTGCAGCCACCGCGCCACCGCCGTGCACAGGAACGCCTTGCCCGCGTAATGCACGTCACCGTCGTGGAACGCCGCCGCGTACTCCCTCGCCCGGGACCGCACGTCCTCCTCGTCATAGACGTACAGGGGCGTCCCGTACTCCTTCGCCAGGTCCCGCACGTCGACGCCGCCGATCGTCAGCACGCCGTCCGCACGGGCCGCGCCGCGCGGCCACACGTGCGCGTCCAGGGCGTTCAGGTCGTCCGCCGGCCCCGCCGGGTGGTCTTCGGGCAGGACGTCCGCGTGCCGGGGCCCGGCAGGGTGAACTCGACTCATATCCGCTCTCTAGGGGTCTCACCGATCATCTTCAGGCCGTTGCCGAGGGCGACGCGCGCGGCCCGCGCCAGTCCGGCGCGTCCCGCGTGCACCGCCCCGGGTTTCTCGTCCCCCAGGGGCACGGCCGGGCACCGCTCATGGACGTCGTGGTACGCCCCGGCGACCCTCTCCAAGCAGAACGCCAGCGGCCTGGCGTCGCCTTCCCGTTCGGCCTGCGCGGCCCGTCCCGGCACCTCCGCGAGGGCCCCCACCAGCCGCGTCTCCGCGTCCGCGGGATCCACCAGCGCGCCTTCACCGACCCCGAGCTCCCGCGCCCACCGCCCGACCCAGCAGGCCCGCGCGTACGCGTACCGGACCGAGAACCCGGGGTTCTCGAACGTCCGCGGCCGATCGTCCCACCCGAACCGCGGGACGCGGGCCAGACCATAACCGGGATCCCGCAGGATCCCCTCCACCACGTCCGCCGCCGGAACCTCGACCCGCACGAACCCGCGCCCACTGACGGTCCCCCCGACCCGCGCCGCGATCACCTCGGGCCCTATCCCCAGCACCAGCGCCACGGGGCTCTCGAAGACCCCGGCGCCGCGGGCGAGGACGAGCACCTCGTCGGGCACCGCGACGTCCAGCCCGCCCGCGGCGACGGCATCGCGCGCCGCCGCCACCAGGGCATCGCTCACCTCGGCCGGAGTCACTCTGGTGAGACTATCCGACCACTATCTGGACACCGCAGCGAGTTTCCGCACCGTCTGGATCAACTGGTTCGGGTCGAACGGCTTCGTCACATAGGCGTCCACACCGATCTCGTGCCCGCGCCTGACGTCGTGCTCCTGCGCCCGCGCCGTGATCATCACGACCCGGATGTGCGCGGTCCCCGGGTCCTCCCGGAGCCGGACCGCCGTCACCCACCCGTCCAGCCGCGGCATCATCACGTCCAGCGTGATCACGTCCGGCCGCACCTCGACCACCTTCTCCAGGCAGTCCTGACCGTCCACCGCGGTCGAGACCTCGAACCCCTCGAGTTGCAGGTTCACGGCGATGAGCTGCCGGATCACCTCGTCGTCGTCGACGACCAGCACGCGTCCCAGAGGCTCGGTCACGGCCTTGAAGTTAGTCGACTCCACCCTGGAACGCACGGCGAACGTCCACGTACGCGTCACCCCGCCAACCCTGGTAACCTTCAACACGCGCCGCACCGCGACGCAAGGGCCCCCTTAGCTCAGGGGATAGAGCAACGGCCTCCGGAGCCGTGTGCGCAGGTTCGAATCCTGCAGGGGGCACCTCGAAACGATCAGCCAAAACCCCGGTCGACCAGGCACAACACTGGTCTCCGGGGTTTCGTGTATGTGCAGCCGTGTGCCAGCCGAAGCCACCGTTCATCGCCGTTCACGGAACATACGCGGAACGGGATTGAGCCCATCCGCCCAGGTCACCCAAGTAATCAGTGAGATGCTCGCAACCAAGCGCCAGTCAGGGGTCGGCGGAACGAGGCGGTCTGGCAAGCGGGGAAGATCAGGATCGTGCGACGTCACCCGAACTGGACCTTGGCCACCGCGGTGCTGAGCCGCGTCATTCCAGGCGCGACCGGCTTCGCGCCAGATCAGATACCGGGCCTGTCCGTGAACCGATGGCGGAGCTTCCCGATCGACGACCGCGATCCCGACGAGGTCACCGCCGCGTTCCTGGAGTACTGCCGGCGCCGCGTGAGCGGCTTCCTGATCATCATCACCGATGGCAGCTTCAGCACCGGCGCGGGCCCCTTCTTCGTGGCCGACGAGCACTTGGACGAGTTCGCAGCGACTTATCCCGACCTGATCGGTGAGCCGCTCATAGCCGGCGACACGGTAGTGGTCTCCCCGGCCACGGGCCGCGTCATCGTCGTCCAACATGACGGCTGGATCGACATGCTTCAGGGGATCGAGCAACCACAAGGCGTCCACTGACGAATGCTGAACAGTCAGGACACCCGCATACCCCCTGCACGGATGCGTCCCGGCGGCGTCCGCACAGGTCACCCCTAGCAAGAGAGCCCCGGTACGGAAACGGGGCTCTACGTTAGCGATCAAGGGCCGCATCCATCCGTGCGTCTGGCAGCGCGCTCCCTCGAGCAGTCTGGGCCCCGACGAGCAGAAGTCACCCGTCCTGGGTCGCCCATACGACCTCGACTACGGCAGTGTGTCCTGGCGCCTGTGTGCCGGCGTCCCGACCCCTCAGGTCGCCGAGTGGGCGGGACCCCCCGAAGTGCTGCAGAAGATTTACGCCAAGGTCGTCGCCGGCTTCGACGACGTCTGATTCCAGCGCATGAACGACGCGCTGGACGGCCACCCCTTGCCTCCACCAAGCAGGTAGACCACTCATGACCGCCCAACGGTTCATCGAAGCGCGGCCTCGTAGGCGCCGGCCGTCCACCCCGGACTACGGCAGCGGCTTGCGCATCAGCGTGCACATCGTTTCGTATCGGGTGGTGGTTCCGTCCGGGCCCTCCACCTCCCACGAGTCGGGCGCGCTCCCGTAGGCGACGTAGCCGAGCCGCTCATACAAGGCGCGGGCCCGCGGGTTGTTCTCTTCGACGCCGAGTTCAGCGCTGTCCAGCCCGCGAGCACGGATCCTCTGCTCTGCAGCCTGAATCAGAACGGTACCGATCCCGCACGACTGCAGCGCCGCGTGAACGGCCAACTGCCAGAGGGTCCCCGCACCGGGCTTCTCTGTGTAGTCGACTCCGCCGACCGCTACCGGCAGACCGGAAGGCGGGCAGACGGCCAGATAGTCCACCTCGCCGCGCGCGGCTCGATCCAGGGCCTTGGCCATGCTCACCAGGTGAGTGGCCGACCCGGACCAAGCGCACGACGGAAGATCCTCGTGGGTCAGGTCGCGGACGGTCAGCGACACCGTGATGTCGGCCATGAGCACTACCTCTCGCTCTCCGGTGACCCAGCGGTGGCGGGGCCGGCTAACGCTAACGCCGGACGTCTTCACGACGCGATCGAGTTCGCGGAGCATCAACTCTCAGCGCGGCGCCAGGGGCCAACTGTGAAACGACAGCAACGGCAGCATTCCTGCCGGTCAGAACCATGTTCGCGCGTCTCTCCGGAGCCGTGTGCTGCAGGTTCGAATCCTGCAGGGGGCACCCAGAAACGATCAGCGAAAACTAGCCGTTGACCAGCACTGACACCATGGAATCGGGCGGGTACTCGGTCCAACTGAGTAGCCGCCCGTTCTCACTGTCCAGCACCGTCCGCGAGAGACCCACGAGAGAGCCTCTCGTGCAGGTTCAGGGCGTTTCGGCGGACTTGCTGCTCTGCTGTTCCACTACGAGAGCGCGCAACTGCTCAGGTATCGGCCATGGGGACGCCCGGTGAATCATCCGATGGCAGTTGGCGCACAGTAGAGCCAAGTCCTTCATGTGTGTCTTCGTCTCGCCAGAGACGTGCAGGGGGACGACGTGGTGACACTCGATGTAGTCCGCACCGCGCGGCCCGTAGGTGCGTTCGAAGTTGAAGCCGCAAACCTCACACGCGAGTTCGCCGTGTTCCTTGCGAGCCAGGTCGATTCGCTTCTTCCGCAGGTTCCTGTCTCGCTCCCGAACGAAGTGGTTGCGTAGGAGGAGACGCCCCTCCGGGGCACTGACATCTTCGTCGCCCGGATCCTCTACCCAGGCCAGATCAAGAAGCGCCCCAGAGTCGATGCCTGCGCGGATGAGTGCAGCCGACGCCTTCATACGCTCCGGGTCATCCAGGAACGCTTGTAGGACTTCGAGATCCAAGGCGCCGCCCTTGGTCGGCTTGCCGCTGTAACCGGGGTGCTGCGTGGCTAGGTCGGCCGTCTTGCGCGCGACCCCGTTGGGGTTGCGGAACTTGGCTCCACGCTCGGCGAGCGGATGGATCGGCAAGCGCTGGAGGAGGTCAGACAACTCAAGCACGCGCTTGTCGGTCGAGCTGAGCCAGCGCCAGGCGTTGGAAGCAACGAGGTCGCAGGCGAGGACGAGTTCATCCCATGCCCACGGAGGGTTGCGCGTGCTGCGGACTTCAAAGCCGAGCTGGTTAAGCACCCGGACAGCGTGCTTCTCTCCGCCTGAGAACTCTCCAGCCGCGAGCGCCGTACCAGTGCTGTACCGGTGTGCAACGCCTGCGATGGCCTTGGAGTCATAGAAGGCATCGTCATGGACGAGCAGATACGTACGCGCCTCTTTGAAGCCGTACCGGGCAAGGAACTCCTCACGACCGAGTTCTTGATACTCGGCGATTGCTTTGAGCACGTCGTCACGGGAGATGTCTGCCAGCGCCATGCGGCCGAGCGTATGCCGCATGGCCGACAAAATGCAGCAAGCTCGACAAGTCGGACAGGTGAGAGGCGCCCCACCTCGCTGCCCTCGCAGGCGGCGATACGTCCTGGGCGGCGTGAATGCGAGCTGGCGGGGGCTTCCTCCCACGTGCGCGAGTAGCTAGAGGCGCCAAGGGCGCCACCGCGCTCGTTGCGGAACAGGCACCCGTCCTCGGCCGTGCCGAACTCCTCTTTGTGCCCCTTGAGGATGGCCACCACGGACGGCGGTATCGGCCGCGGGCATGCGGCGTGAGCGCCGGTCACTGGGCGGCTGCACCAGGTCGCGGCACTGCGCACCTTCCTCTCGCCCGCCCCTATCGGCCGCCGCGGGGACGAGCCGCTGCATTCAGCGAAGCCATCGGCGCCAGAGAGCCAATGCGCACCACAAGAGGACTGCCCCGACGAGGGCCTCCAGGCACCGCACCCACCACTGCGCGTCCCCGGTTAGTGCCAAGACCAGCATCAGGACCAACCCCAGCCAGCCGAGCAGCACAACCGCTATGCGTCGAGACATGCGAGACAGCATTCCGGGAACCTAGTCCGCGCGACAGTGCATCGTTGATACGAAGGCACCCTCACGGCCTTTTATGGCGCCCGGGACGGTCTCTTCGTGGCCGGGACGCTGGTAGGCGATGGCTCGTAGGGGCCGCTGCTGGAGCAGAGTTCGCACCTACTCGAAGCGCGCGGGTTGTGTGCAGCGTCCAGCGCCTGGTCATACTCGGCCCGAAACTGCTTCCGGTGTGACCGTGGGAGCGCGTCGTAGACGTTCCTCGGCTGGGCGGTCATGGCCACCATCTGCCTGTGCCCGTTGCGGAACGGGCGGGCCTAGGAGGGCCGGGGTGGGGCGTCCTAGTGCAGGTCAGCGGTCCTGGTGATCTTGAGAAGTGCTCGCAGCGGCCGTGCGCAGGTTCGAAGTCTGCAGGCGCAACGACGGTAGCGAATGGGAGACGGTTCACCGTCTTCCGAACTTCGGACCTCCTAGTAGGTCTGCCGAAGCACGCGTGAGCGCGCTAGCCCTCGCGTCTCCCTTGGTGCCGAGGGCGGCCACTTAGTCGGCTGGGATGACCACCATAGGCAGGTCTTCCCAGCCGACTACTGCCTCCACGAATCCGCCTCGGGATGCCTGTGCGTTCCCGCCCGACGGATACGCGCCCGCCATGCGATCAGACTGGCGCGGCTTACCCGCTATCCGTACTCCCGCTGACCGCTGAGCATTACCGACGGGCCGCGAACGCGGCATTCCTGCGACCCCTCCCGCCGGGATCCGAAACCGACGTCAACACCATGAAGATGCCGGCGGGCAGTTGGATGACGACGACAGTAATCGCCAATCCAAGTGCGAATCATCGCGGTGGCCCTCGGAGGGATAGCCGTTCGTCTTGGTCACCCGCACGTGGGGAGAGCGCATACGCCTTCCTGGTTGTCCACGGGGGGTCTTGGCGTGGTTTGGGGGTCATAGGGGGGCGAAAGTGGTGGTTGAGGGGGAATTGTCGGTGGGGGCGACGAGGACTCGGCCGTCGGCGAGGTTGTAGAACCAGCCGTGGACGCGCAGGCGGCCGTGGGCGAGGCCGCGGGCGACCTTGGGGTAGCGGCGGAGCTTTTCCAGCTGGGCCAGGAGGTGGAGCTGCCCGGGATCGGCCGGCGTTGGGGCCGCGGGGCGGCGAGGGCGCTGGTTGGTGCGGGTGAGCCACCACCAGGTGGTGAACGCGCTGATGGAGAGGCCCCCGGGCCTCAGCGTGCGGACGGCTCCGCAGTCGGAGTGACCGCAGACCACGATGTCGGTGACGCCCAGGACGCAGACCGCGTACTCGATGGTGGCGGCTTCACCGGTGGGGCGGCCGGGCCGGTGCGGCGGGACGACGTTGCCGACGTTGCGCAGTTCGAAGAGCTGGCCCGGTCGGGCTCCGGTGAGGAAGGCCGGAGAGACGCGGGCGTCGGAGCAGGCGATGAACAGCGCTTCGGGTCGTTGCGGCGCCGCGGTGCTCCTTGCGGTCTGGGGACGCGGGCTCGTGGACGGGTGCGGGGTGATGGTGCGGGCATGCCGGATCAGCGACTCCATGGCGGGTCTCCCACGGTCGATGGAATGGGGGGATCATCGGCGGCGTCGCGCCGCGCAGGGCTCGGCCCCGGGCGCGTGGCGTTTGATCAGAGTCGGAAGATCTGCAGCGATGACGGCGTCAAGGAGCGCGCCGCCTGCGTCTGGGCATGCCATCTCCCCAGCGATGAGCGCGAGAGCCCTGCCCCGCGTTCTAGGCCCGCGTCGGACGCGGCCGTGCCGAGATGGCAGCCGAAGGCCGCTCCGGAAGAGGCCGGCGCCTCGCCGACGAGTCGCTGGCGCGGTGCGATGCCTCGCTCGCATTGGCCGGCGGTGCACCAGCGGGGGTGAGCGTCCTTCCCTCCATGGGAGGCGGCGGCGGTCGCCGCCTGGGCGACGGACGCGACGGCTTTCGCGAGGGTCTCCGACCGTGCGGCCTGTTCGAGCTGGGAGCCCGCCAGGGGCAGGCGCGCGGTCTCGTGGTGCCCGTCGGGATTGGCGGCAAGGTGGCCGGTGAGCAGCAGGGCGAGCACCAGCACCAGCAGGCGTGTCGTACGGGTGAGGCAGGTCGCCATCCTGGTGTCCATCCGATCCTCGGAACCCTGGTACCAAGCCACCGAATATCACTGTGCGTAGCTAATCGTAGAGCATGCATTACCCAAAGTCACCACCAACAACCCGGGGAGGCGTCGCTGTCACCGTCCACGGTGGCCAGCGCTGGGCGCTCGGGCCCTCTGAGCTGGGGTGATGCCGGCGATTGACATTATGCAGGTGAATGCCTGCATAATGGGCGGCGTGAATCGGGAAGCCACTGCGATGGACGCGGCCTTCAAGGCGCTGGCCGATCCGACCCGGCGGCTGCTGCTCGACCGGCTGCGGGAGCGCAACGGGCAGACGCTGGGCGAGCTGTGCGAGCGCCTGGAGATGGCGCGCCAGTCGGCGACGCAGCACCTGAACGTGCTGGTCGACGCCGGCCTCGTGACCGTGGTGCGGCGCGGGCGGCAACGGCTGCACTACCTCAACCCGGCACCGATCCACGAGATCGAGCAGCGCTGGATCGCGGAGTTCGACAGGCCGCGGCTGGAAGCGCTCAGCGCCATCCGGAACCAAGCCGAGGAGTACGCCATGACCGAGACGGCCGTATCCGTGCCGACCTACGTGTACGTCACCTACATCCGCGCGAGCGCCGAGCAGGTGTGGCGCGCGCTGACCGACGCCGATCTGACCGCGCGCTACTGGGGGCACGCCAACGTCTCCGACTGGCAGCCGGGCTCGTCCTGGGAGCACCGGCGCACGGACGGTTCGGGGGCCGTCGACGTCGTCGGACGGGTCCTGGAGGCGGAGCCGCCGACCCGTCTCGTGATCACCTTCGAGGACCGTCCGGACGCCGAGCTGGAGCGGGAGCCGTCGGTGGTCACGTTCCTCGTCGAACCGCACGAGGAGATCGTCCGGCTGACGGTGACCCACGAGAACCTGCCCAACAAGGAGATGCTGAACGGGATCTCGCAGGGGTGGCCCGCCGTGCTGGCGAACCTCAAGTCCCTGCTCGAGACCGGTGACGTCCTTCCGCAGGCTCCCTGGGAGATGTGACGTCCCGTGGAGAGCACCCTGCTTGAGGCGGCCTACCGCGGGCTGCTCGACGCCGCCGTCACCGTGGACGGGGCGGTCGCAGCGCCGCCGCCCGGCGAGTGGACGGCCGACCAGATCCTGGCGCACGTCTCGCTCATCACGTCGGCCACGATCGCGGCGGCGTCGGCGGTCGCGTCCGGCGTCCACACCGCCTACGACAACCGCATCGCGCTCGACACCTGGACCATCGACCGCGTCATCGCGCTCGCGGGCGGCGGCGCCGGGCTCCGCGACCGCGTCCGGCGGCAGGCGGACGCCCTGTGCGCGCTCAGCGGGCCGGCGTTGAGCGACGCGGAACTCGACACGCCCGTGCCCACGCGGCTGCTGTCCAACGGCGCCTGCCTGGTCGATCAGCCCCTGCCGCTGCGTGACCTCCTCACGGGGCTCGCCGAGACGGAACTGCCCGGCCACACGCGGCAGATGTTGTCCCTCGTCACCGCGCCCGCGGGCCTCTGAGCGCCGCGCCGCGAGCGCGGCGGGGGACGGTCCTCGACCAAGGCTTTGCCATCGGCGGCAGGTCGGCGGACCGGTGGCGGGGCGCCCCGACCATACGGTTCTGCCAGTCCCGACGTCGCTGGGAGATCGTGTGTCGTCCATCGCGCCCGGCCGCCGCCCCGCCGGCCTGGCCCGCCTTGGCTCGTTCTGCGCCCGCCACCCCGGCTGGGTGCTCGCCGCGTGGCTCGTCCTGCTGGTGGCCGCGCTCGGCGGCCGCAAGGCCGTCGCCCCCGTCTTCAGCGACCAGGTCAGCCTGCCCGGCACCCGGTCCGACACCGGCGCCGGCCTGCTCGCCGCGTCCGACCCCGCCGCCGGCCGGCCCAGCGGGGTCGTGGTGTTCCACGTCGGCACCGGCACCGTGGCGGCGCACCGGCAGGCGGTCGACCAGAGCCTCGACGACCTGCGCGCGCTGCCGCACGTCACCGGTCTCTCCACCCCGCTGACCAGCACCGACGGCCGGACGGAATCGGCCACCGCGGCGTTCGACGAGCCGCTGAAGAAACTCGGCCACGGGTACACGAGGCACCTCGACGACGCGACCGCCCCGGCCCGTGACGCGGGCGTCGGGGTCGGGTACGGCGGGGACTTCACCCAGATCGTCCGGCCGCCCGCGAACGACCTCGCGAGCGAGCTCGTCGGCATCGGCGCCGCGCTGGTCATCCTGCTCCTCGCGTTCGCCAGCGTCGGAGCGGCCGTGACACCGCTGGTCACCGCCCTGATCGCGGTGGCCGTGGGGACGGGCGTGGTCGGCGTCGTCGCGGGCGTCATCACCTTCGCGACCGCCGCGCCGACCCTCGCGACCATGCTCGGGCTCGGCGTCGGCATCGACTACGCGCTGTTCCTGACCACCCGGTTCCGCCAGGACCTCATCGACGGCCGCCCGCCGGTCGAGGCCGCCGGACGGACCGCGGGCTCCAGCGGCCACGCCGTCGCGGTCGCGGCGCTCACCGTCGCCGTGGCGCTGCTCAGCCTCTACGCCAGCGGCCTGTCGTTCATCGGGAAGCTCGGCCTGGCCGCGACGATCGCCGTCCTGATCAGCGCCGCCGCGGCGATGACCCTCGTCCCGGCCGCGCTCGGGCTGACGGGCCGCCGCATCGACCGGCTCTCGGTCCGCGCCCCCGTCGCGGAGTCCTCCCGCGGCCGCGACGCCTGGCGCCGGTACGCCGCGGTGATCGAAAACCGCCCGTGGACGTTCCTCGTCGCCGGCCTCCTGCTGCCCGTCGTGTGCGCGGTGCCGGTGTTCTCCATGCGCCTCGGGCATGTCGACGCGGGCGCCGACCCGTCCGGTAGCGCCACCCGCCACGCCTACGACTGGATCGCCGGCGCCGGCGGTCCCGGGTTCGGGCCGGGCGCGAACGGCCCGTTCACCGTCGTCACGGACGTCCGGCACGCGACCGTCCCGGCGAGCCAGATCAGCGCCGATCTCTCGCGCGCGCTCCAGGGGACGCACGGGGTCGCCGGCGCCACCCAGCCGCAGCCGAGCCCGGACGGCGCGCTCCTCGTCTCCACCGTCACGCCCACCACGGGGCCTCAGACTTCGGCGACGTCCGACCTGTTCCGCACGCTGACCGACCGGACGCTGCCCGGCGCCCTGCGCGGCACCGGCGCGAAGGCCTACCTCACCGGCAGCAAGGCCGCGCAGCTCGACTTCCGCGACACCGTCGCGCGGCGCCTGCCGATCATCATCGGGATCGTGCTGGTCCTGGCGTACCTGCTGCTGATGGCCGTCTTCCGCAGCCTGGTGATCCCGCTCAAGGCCGTCGCGCTGAACCTGCTCACCACCGCCGCGTCGTGGGGCGCGCTCGTCGCGGTCTTCCAGTGGGGGTGGGGGGACGCGGTGCTGGGCCTTCCCAAGGGGGTGCCGATCGAGTCCTACGTGCCGATGATGATGTTCGCGATCGTCTTCGGCCTGTCGATGGACTACGAGATCTTCCTGCTGTCGCGGATGGCGGCCGGGTGGCGCGAGACCCGGGACAACACCCGCGCCGTGGCCGGCGGGCTGGCCGTCACCGGCCGGGTCATCTCCAGCGCCGCCCTCATCATGACGGTGGTGTTCCTGTCGTTCACCGCGTCACCCACCGTCGTGGTGAAGATGCTGGCGCTGGGCCTGGCCTTCAGCGTCATCCTCGACGCGACCGTCATCCGGCTCGTGCTGGTGCCCTCGCTCATGTTCCTGATGGGCGGATCGAACTGGTGGATCCCGCGCCGCCTGGACCGCCTGCTCCCCCGCCTACACGCCTGACGCGTTCCCGCTTCGCGGGCCGTGCCGGCGGATCGTCTCGGCGACGATGCCGGCGGTCACCCGCAACGGGGCGGTGTCGTGGCCGGTGCGGCTCAGGATGAGGGCTCCCTCGAACGCGGCGAAGACGTAGGTCGCCAGGTCGTCCGCGGGTTCGATGCCCTCGGACGCGAAGCGCCGCGCCGTCGCGGCGCGCCAGCCGGCGAACACGTCCGCGCAGGCGTGGCGCAGCGGCTCGCTGGTGGTGGCCGCCTCCAGCGCGACGGTGGCGATCGGGCAGCCGTCGGCCCATCCCGACGTCTCCAGGGCTTCGGCGCTGAGCCGGAACATGTCGCGGACGGCCTCGTCCGCGCCTCCCTCGGCCCGCTCGTAGACGATCTCGAAGAGCCGCAGGTAGCGCGCGCCCGAATGGCCGACGGTCTCGATGCCGAGCTGCTCCTTCCCGCCGGGGAAGAAGTGGTAGAGCGAGCCCCAGGGCGCCTCCGCCTCCGCGGTGACCTGCTTCAGCCCGGTCGCCGCGTACCCCTGCTCGCGGAACAGTCGCGCCGCCGCCTCCAGCAGCCGCGCCCGCGTGTCGGAACCCATGCCGGCAGCCTAGCCCTTGCTCTCGCTAGATCGATCTATCTAGTATCGCTCGGCATGATCCGCACCGCGCGCCACGGCGACGTCCACCTGATCACCCTCGACCGCCCCGACCGCCGCAACGCCGTCGACGGCCCCATGGCCGAGGCGCTCGCCGACGCCGTCGGCGGCGCCGAACGCGACGAGGAGGTCCGCGCCATCGTCCTCACCGGCGCCGGCGGCGCCTTCTGCGCGGGCAACGACCTCAAGGCCATGGCGGCGGGCGACTTCCCCGTCCCCACCCCGGACGGCCCGCCGCCCATGCGCGTCACCCGCACGCCCCCGGCCAAGCCAGTGATCGCCGCCGTCGAGGGCTACTGCTTCGGCGGCGGCTTCGAGCTCGCCCTCTGGGCCGACCTGCGGGTCGCGTCCACGACCGCCGAGTTCGGCACCCTCAACCTGGCCCGCGGCCTGCCGTGCCTGGACGGGGCGACCGTGCGCCTCCCCCGCCTCGTCGGCCAAGGCCGGGCGCTCGACATCCTCCTGACCGCGCGGCGCGTCCCCGCCGACGAGGCCCTCGCCTACGGCCTCGTCGACCGGCTGGCCGAGCCCGGCCGGGCGCTGGAGCAGGCCCTGGAACTGGCCGGCGCGGTGGCGCGCCTGCCGGTCGAGGCGCGGAACGCCGCGCGCCGCTCCGTCCTGGAACAGTGGGCCTTGCCGGAGGACGAAGCGGCCGGGAACGAAGCGCGCCTGGCCCTCGGGTCGTGACGCTCCGGGGCGCCAGGGGTTCCAGGGGTTCGCAAATGCCGGGCTGCTTGCATGCCGACGCTTATTGCGAATAGCTTGCAATAAGCCCTCTGTCTCCCGGGAGCGGAGCCCCCGCCATGCCCCCACTGGTGCCGGCCACCGGACCGCAGCGCGTCATCGCGGCGTCGAACTTCGTCTACACCGTCGGCAGCGGCCTCTACCTGACCGCCGGAGTCCTGTACTTCACCCAGGCCGTCCATCTCCCGGCGGGTCAGGTGGGGCTCGGCCTCAGCCTCACCGGCCTCGTCTCGCTCGGCCTCGGCATCGCCGCCGGCCACCTCGCCGACACCCGCGGAGCGCGCGGCGTCTACGCGGCCTCCCTCGTCGTCCAGGCGGCGGCGACGGCCGCGTTCCTGCTGGCGGACGCCTTCTGGCCGTTCGTCCTCGCGGTCGGCGCCGCGACCGGTGCCAAGGCCGCGGGGCTGGCCGCCCGCAGCCCGCTGATCAGGCATTACGGCGGGGACCGGCCGCAGGAGTTCCGTGCCGTCCTGCGCGCGCTGACCAACGTCGGGATCTCCCTCGGCGCGCTGCTGGCGGGCTGGGCCGTCCAGGTCGGCACCCTGCCCGCCTACCGCCTTCTCGTCATCGGGAACGCGGTCGCCTTCACGGCGTCCGCGGCGGTCCTGATCCTCCTGCCACCGGTGGCGCCCGCGCCCGCCGCGCGCGGGCCCCGCTGGATCGCCCTGCGGGACCGGCCCTACCTCCTCCTCACCGCGCTCGACGGCGTCATGGCCGTCCAGTTCAAGGTGCTCACCGTGGCGCTCCCGCTCTGGCTGGTCGGGGCCACGGACGCGCCGCGCTGGCTCGTCTCCGGGGCCATGGTCGCCAACACCCTCATCGTCATCGCCTTTCAGGTGCGGGCCAGCCGCCGCATCGGCTCCCCCGCCGCGGGCGGGAACGCCTACCGCCGGTCGGGAGCGGCCTTCCTGCTGTCCTGCTCGCTGATCGCGCTCGCCGCGGGCGTCCCGGCGTGGACGGCGGCGCTGCTGCTCATGTCCGGGGTCGTGGTCCACACGGTCGGCGAGCTGTGGCACGCGGCGGGCGGCTTCGAGGTGTCGTTCGCCCTCGCGCCCGACCACGCCACCGGCCAGTACCTGGGCGTGTTCGGCCTGGGCGCCGGGCTGGCCGAGGCGGTCGGGCCGGGGCTGCTCATCGCGCTCTGCATCACGTGGGGGCGTCCCGGGTGGTACGTGGTGGGAGCGCTGTTCGCCGCCACGGGCCTGGCCGCGCCGGCGGCCGTCCGCTGGGCGGAGCGGCGGCGCGCGCGAGCGGACCCCGCCCGGCCCCCGAAGCCGCTGCGGCCACCTGACCTGGGGCGGTGCTGAGGTGGCGGGTCGTCAGCGCGACGTCCAGATGGCGATCGCCAGGGCGGCGCGGTCCTCGAAGTCGAGGGGGTCGCGGCCCGTCAGCGCCTGGATCCGGGACAGCCGGTGGCGCAGCGTGCTGGGGTGCAGGGACAGCGCGCGCGCCGTCGCGCCGACCGCGCCGCCCCGGTCGAGGAAGGCGCGCAGCGTCTCGACGAGCCGCCCGCCGTGCGCCTCGTCGTAGTCGGCGAGCGGACGGGCGATCTGGTCGGCGAACGGGGCGATCTGCTCCGGGTCCAGCCGTCCGAGCAGCGCCCGGAACGTGGCGAGGCCGGAGGCGTGCACGACGCCGCCGGTGCGGCGCGCCGCGTCCAGCGCGGCCCGCGCCTCCGCCAGCGACCGCGGCAGGTCCCGGAGGGGGCCGGGGGTGCCGATGCCGGCCACGTCCGTCCCCGCGTACTCGTCCCCCGTGATCATGAGCGCGACGTCGTCGTCCAGGCCGAGGACGCCGGGCGCGCCGGACGCCTCGGGCGCGTCCGCGGCCGGCATCGCGACCGCGACCAGCAGGTCCGGGTCGAGCCCCGCCTCCTCGACCCGCGCGCACAGCGTCTCCGGCGACGCCAGCCCGTGCTGGATCTCGTACAGCAGCCGGCCGGTCTCCTCCCGCTCGTCCCACTCCTCGCGGGTGGACGCGAGCCGCTCGGCGAACCACTCGGAGAAGCCGAGGAACGGGACCCCGTCCGGGACCTCGACCAGCGGCAGCCCGAGCCGCTCGCAGTGCCGGCGGAGCGCGTCCGGGACGGCCTCGGTGACGTCGCCGACGCCGTAGGCGATCGCGCCGGCGCGTCCCGCCTTCACCGACGTCGCGAACGCGGCGCACGCGTCCGCGTCCCGCAGGGCCGCCCCGACCGTCAGGACGACCTCGTGTCCCCGCAGATAGGGGGCGGGATCGAGCAGCTCGGTCGAGTGCGCGGAGCGGATCGGCCGGTCCAGCCCGGCGGACCCGGCGACCAGCCGCAGCCGGAAGCGCGGGACCTCCAGGAGGTGCCGGACGGTGAGGCGCGGCATCGCGGGATCGCTGGTCACACCGTCACCTTCTCACCCCGCCCCGGCGGGGCGGACGGGCCGGGCGCCACCTTCCGGCGAAGGTCACGGCAAGCCCCGCGTCCGGCAGTGCATTTGGCCAAGAATCGGCCATGACCCTTGCCACCTGGGCTAATGCCGGGTTTGCCTGGGTGCTCAGGAGATGGGGAGTGCGCATGCGTGAGCGAGTCGCGCTCGTGACCGGGGCGGCCGGCGGGATCGGCGGCGCGATGGTGCGCGAGCTGGCGGGACGCGGCTGGACGACGGCCGCGCTCGACCTGGGCCCGGCCCCCGACGCCGCCTACACGGCCGGGGTGGACGTCGCCGACCCCGACCAGGTCACCGCGGTCGTCCGCCGGATCGAGCGGGAGATGGGCCCGATCGAGGCGGCGCTGTGCGCGGCGGGGCACTACGCGATCGTCCCGGTGTCCGACATCGCCTGGGCGGACTGGACCCGCATGCTCCGGGTCCATCTGGGCGGGCTGGTGAACGTGTGCCGGGCGGTGACGCCCGGGATGGCGGAGCGCGGGCACGGCGCCGTCGTCGGCGTCGCGGCGGGCCTCGCGCTGGGCGGCGGCGACGCGGAGGCGCACTACGCGGCGGCGAAGGGCGCGGTGATCGGGCTGGTCCGGTCGCTGGCGGCGGAGCTCGCGCCGTCCGGCGTGCGGGTGAACGCGGTCGCGCCGGGCCCGACCGACACACCGCTGCTGCCGCCCGACTCGCCCTGGCGCCGCCCCGCCTTCGTCCAGGCCCTGCCGACGGGCCGGCTGGCGTCCGCGGAGGAGATCGCGCTCGCCGCGGCGTACCTGGTGGAGGACGGGACGTTCTGCGCCGGCGAGGTCCTGTCCCCCAACGCCGGGGCGGTGATCTGATGACCCTCGCGCTGGTCACCGGCGCCGGCGGCGGCCTCGGCGCCGCCGTCGCGCGGCGGCTGGCGGCGCAGGGGCACCTCGTCGCGCTGAACGACCGCCCGGACCGTCCCGTCGGCGAGCTCGCCGCCGAGCTGGACGGCATCGCCGCGCCCGCCGACGTGTCCGACCCCGACGCCGTCCGCGACATGGTCGAGCACATCGAGCGCCGAACCGGCGACCACATCGGGATCCTCGTCGCGAACGCCGCGCACACCACCCTCGCCCCGTTCGCCGAGCACGACCTCGACGACTGGTGGCGGGTCGTGGACGTCAGCCTCGGCGGGACGTTCGCGTGCGCGCAGGCCGTCCTGCCCGGGATGGTGGAGCGCGGCGGCGGCCGGATGGTCCTCGTCTCCTCCGAATGGGGCGTGACCGGACGGCCCGACGCGACGGCGCACTCGGCGGCCAAGGCGGGGATCATCGCGCTCGCCAAGTCGCTCGGCCGCGAGCTCGCCCCGCTCGGCATCGCCGTCAACGCGATCGCGCCCAGCATCATCGGCACCGGGCTGATGGAGGTGGACGCGGCGGCCGCGGGCGTCACCGGCGAGGAGATCCGGGCCCGGTACGCGGCGCGGGTGCCGCTCGGCCGGATCGCCGCCCCGGAGGAGATCGCCGCGGCGATCGCGTTCCTGGCCGACGACCGGCTGCCCGCGCTCGTCGGCCAGATCCTGCACGTCAACGGCGGCACGACGCGCACCCGCGCGTGAGCCGGCGCGCCGGTCAGTCCGGGAGGGCCTCGACGGAGCGGCGGACCTGCGCCTCCAGGACGTCGAGCAGGTGCACCGGGAGGTCGATCAGCGACCGCTCCAGCAGGGCCGGACGGTCGGCGACCGACTCGATGGCCCGGCGGCTCTCGGCCTTCGTGAGCGTCCGCCCGTCCGCCTTCCGGAGCGCGATGAGGCCCTCGCGCCAGCCGTTGCCGACCTTGCCGTGCGCGCGCGCGTGAATGTAGGCGAGGACCCGCTCGGCGGCGTCCGCCGGATGGTCGTTCCGCTCGGCCAGGACGAGCGCCATGCCGGACGACGGGGTACCGCGCAGCATGCGCTCGACCCGGTACCCGGGGCCGACCAGCCGCCGGAACTCGCGCTGCCCCTCCGCGTCCCGCAGGAACGACAGGTCATTGCGGCAGACGAGCCCGACGCGCGGCGCGTTGGCGGCCAGCAGCGCCCGGACCGCCGACGCCCCGAACCCCGGATACAGGTTGACCAGCACCGTGCCGTGGCCCTGGAGCCCGCGCGGCAGCGGAGCCGCCATGAACTCGCGCAGCGGGACGCGGCGCCCGGCGGCCTTCGCGGGCCAGCCGTCCCCGACCAGCAGCGGATCCTCGGCCGAGGCGAGCTCGACGACGCGCGCGGCCGCCGCGTCGTCCAGGGCACCGGTGCCCGCCTCCACCGACTGGGCGCCGTGCGTGTACATCGCGGCGCGCGGATCCTCGGCCGCGGCGCGGACGGCCCCGGCGGTCCGCTTCGTGGGACGCAGCACGTACAGGGCGGCCGTGCTGCCGATCGCCTGCGCCCCCACATACCGGTTGAAGCCCGGCAGCATCGCCTCGTACGCCAGATGCAGCGGGTTCAGCGCCTTCTGCACGGCCAGCCCGAGCGCCGGCTGCTGCTCCCCGTACCCGTACGCGACCAGCACCCGCCCGTTGCGCTGGTCCCCGAGCCCCTCCAGGCCCCGGGCGACGAACAACCCCACGCCCTCCGGCGTGTACGGCGGATCGGTGAACACGAGCTGGGACGACTCCCGCAGCGACGCCGGAAGGCCGAGCCGCAGGTCGGCGGCGTAGCAGCGGACGTCCCAGCCCCGTCGCGACGCCTCGCCGTCGATGAACGCCAGCAGCCGCTCGTCGATGTCGGCCACGCTCACCCGCAGGCCCTCAGCGCCGCCCGCGGCGAACAGGCCGAGCGAGGTCAGATCATGATCACCGACGCACAGCACGTGCGCGCCGCGCAGGTCGAAGCCGTCCAGCATGAACCGGGCCCGCTTCAACACGGTCTCCGCGGTCGCCGGCACATGGTCCAGCGCCTGCACGGGAGGCGGCGCCGCGCCGACCAGCGCGTCCATCACCGCGAGAGACGCGGGATCGCGGCGGACCCGCTCCGCCCACGGATCCGGGACGTCCACCTGCTCCCCGAACAGCTCGCGGTACTCGCCGACGTACCGCTCCGCGATCCGCCGCCCGTCCCCCTCGGCCTCCAGATGCGCCCCGAGCGCTCGGAACACCGCCTCGACCGTCCGCCGCGACGTGCCCGTCCGCGACACGGCCTCCTCGACCGTGTGGAACCCGCCGTCGGCGAGCAGCAGCCCGATCCGGTCGACGCGCCGCGCGTCGATCCCGAACCCGGCCCGCAGCTCGCGGACGGCCTCCGTAGCCGGGCTCGCCGGGTCGCCATCTGTCATGTGCGGGCCTGATCCGTTCCGACGGGGACGAGTGCGCACCGATCCTATTGACGAGGGCGCCGCCGCGCCCCGCACGACCGGCGTGGCACGATCCTGTCATGCCGATCGACCAGCACCTGCTCGCCGCGTTCCTGCTGACCTCGATCATCGCGATGCTCGTGCCCGGCCCGGACATGCTCTTCATCCTCGGCTGCGGCATGCGCGGCGGTCCCCGCGCCGGCCTGCTCGCCACCGCCGGCGTCGCGACCAGCGAGGCCGTCCACGTCGCCGTCGCCGCCGCGGGACTGACCGCCCTCTTCGCCGCCGTCCCGATCGCGTTCACGACCGTCCGCCTCGTCGGCGCCGCATACCTCGTCCTCCTCGGCGTCCAGACCATCCGCCACCGCAACGACCAGGACGACGCCCCCGCCGCCGCGCCCTCGAACCGCCGCGCCTACCTCAACGGCCTGGTGACCAACCTGCTGAACCCCAAGATGGTCACCTTCACCATCGCGTTCCTCCCCCAGTTCATCAATCCGGAACTGGGCCGGGTCTGGCTCCAGTTCACCTGCCTCGGCGCCATTCTGATCGCCCTCGAATTCCTCGTGGACGGCACGGTCGGCGTCCTCGCCGGCCGGATAGGCGAATGGCTCCGCCGCCGCCGGACCGCCCGCCGCCGCCTCGACGTCGCGACCGGCTCCCTCTTCATCGGCCTCGGCCTCCGCCTGGCCGCCAAACCCTGACGTCGCCAAGATCCGGCCGCCCGAATGGGATCACGCCGCCCCTCCGAATTGCACCATCCCTGACGCCCGGTCAAGCCGTATGACAGAGTCGACGGCGCGAGGGACCAGCATGACGGGAGCTGGAGGGGACACCGCAATGCCGCCTGTCGATCCGAGGTCGGTACCGCCCGGCGCCTACGGCAACTGGCCGGGCCTCAACCAGACCGGCAAACTCCGCGTCGACCGCGCCCGCCTCCGAGCCATCGCCAAACGCCTCGAATCCGACCTCGAAGACCTCCTCGACGCCACCAAGGACCTCCACCAGGCCAGCAGCACCCCAGAAGCCGCCTACGGCACCTGGGACGCGGCCCAGAACCTCGTCCCCAGCATCGTGAAAGGCCGCGCCGTGCTGGCCGACCAGCACAGCGCCTTCCTCTCCGAGGCACTGAACACCATCAAGATGCTCCGCCGAACCGCGCAGGTGTACGACGACGTCGAATCCGAACTCGAACGCCGCGTCTCCGCCGTCAGAGCACAGCTCGAGAGCACCCCCGATCCCACCGCCCCCCGCACCAAGGACTCACCACGTCCAGGCCCGGGGTCGCTGAGATAACGGAGGTCGAAGTGACGAACCAGTACACGTACTTCCTGCGTGACGGGGCCCCGACCGGGTCACCGGGCCGGTACGACCGAGCGAGCATCCTCCGGTACCTGAAGTCCAGTGATCCCGGTGCCGTGACGGAGGCCGGGGAGGCCTACCTCCGCTTCGCGGCGGCCTACGAGAAGCTCACGCCGAAGCTCGCCAAGATCGGCCAGGATCTCAACGACGCCTGGAACGGCACGGACGCCGCCGCCGCTCAGGAACAGCTGCGGAACCTGTGGGCGTCGAGCCACACGATCGGTGCCGCGTCCAGGGACTTCGGAACGGCCGTCGAACGCCATGGCTCCGAATACCTGGCCTGGTACAAGAACAACATGCCCCAGCCGAAGGACGACGCCGAGGCGCGTTCCTGGATGCAAGGCGCGAACGAACGCATCACCGAGACCTGGAGCGCCATCCCCCCGAGCATCTCCACACCGCTCGATATGAGGCGGCGCGACCACGGGGCTCCGATCAGCACACCGCCCGCCGGAGGTTCCGGCGGCTCCGGAAGTCCGGGGAGCGGTGGCTCGGGGGGATCCGGAGCCGGTGGCGCGGGAGGCCTTCACGGGATCTCGCCCGGGTCCTCCTCCAACGGTCCGGCCGGATCCGGTTCTCCCGGAGCCGTATCCCCCGCACCGGGGCTCGGCGTCCCCGGGAACCCGGGTCAGGCCCATCCCGGAGCACAACCCGGCTCGGTGCCGAGTTCGCCAGGAACCGGCAATCCCGCGAACCCCGGTACGGACCTGTCAGGCGTTCACCCTCCCGGGACTGGCGGCCCGAACGGCGACGGACCTGGACTCCCTGCAGACTCCGCCTCTCCGTCCACATCGCCGCTCTCGCCAAGTGCCGGATCACAGCGGCCGGGTGGGGGAACCATTTACCCCGGCATGCCCGGTGGGACCGGCCTGGCCCCGCTCCGGGGAGGCACCGGCCTCCCCGCAGGCGGCACGATCGGCGTCCCTCGAGGCGGAAACGCCCTCGGCGTCGGAGAAGAGCCGCCCATCGGCGGGCCGAGCGCAAACGGCGCCCTCGGAAACGGGCGCTTTCGAAACGGCGTGATCGGCCGGGGCACGATCAACCCCGGCACAGCCGCACAAGCGGAGGCCCTGCAGGAATCCGCCACGGCGCGCTCCGGATCCGCGGCCATGGGACCGATGACCGGTGTGGGCGGATCAGCGCAGCGGAATCGAGAGCGCGATCGCCAGGCATGGGCGAGCGAGTCTCCGGAGCTGTGGGAAGACGACACCGAGGTCTCACCGAGCGTTCTGGGAGCCGCCGACAAGCGGCCGGCGGAAGGGACCTGACCACCGTGCAAGGCGACCGGCCGCCATACCGAGCAAATGGGCGCTGGCAAAGCCTCGTGAGGACTTCTCACCGCGTCGCGGCCGCGGTGGCGGCGGCGAGCCTGGTCGCCGCCACCGCCTCGCCGGCAGTCGCGGACCTGCAACCCCGCGAGGATGAATGGTGGTTCTCCGCCTGGGACGTCCAGAAATCCGTCTGGCCGCTGTCGAAGGGCTCCGGTGTCACGGTGGCCCTTCTCGACAGCGGAGTGGACGCAGGAATTCCAGAACTCTCCGGTGTCGTCCTCAAAGGGACGGACACGGCCGGCGGCAAGAGCGACGGCCGTAAGGACATGGACATCTTCGAAGACGGTCACGGCACCTCACTGGCCGTCATGATCGCCGGCCGGGGCGGCGGGAACAGCGGCTACGTCGGGATCGCCCCGGAGGCCAAAATTCTTCCCGTGCATGTAACGATCGGGGACGTGCCGGGCTCCCCCGTGGGCATCACCGCAGCCCTCACCAATGGAATTCGGTTCGCCGTGGACAAGGGCGCCAAGGTGATCAATCTGTCCATCGGGGCCGGAGCGGACGGCATCCCCCACCAATGTCCGGATAAGCTCCTGGACACCATCGGATACGCGATAAAGAAGGACGTCGTCATCGTTGCCAGCGCAGGCAACAGCGGCACAACGATCAATTCCCCAGAGGCTCCCGGTTCTTGTCCGGGAGTCCTCGCCGTCGGCGGCATCGAATCCGATCTTCGCCCCTGGGAGAAGACCCAACGCCAGCCCTACGTCGCCCTCGCGGCCCCCGCGAGCGGATCGGTGTTCGTTGGAAGAGGCGACAAGCTCTACCGCAGCACGCCGGGAACCAGTGCTTCCGCGGCGTTGGTTTCGGGGGCGGTGGCGTTGGTTCGGGCGCGCAATCCGAGCATGTCGGGGCGCACCGTCGTTCAGCGGCTCCTTGCCACGGCGCTGCCGATCAACAAGCCCGTCCCCGACGAGGCGACCGGGTACGGCGCCATCCGCATCGCCCGCGCCATGGACCCTCGGAAGTATCCAGTGCCGGCGGACGCACCCAACCCCGTCTACGACAGGTTCGACCAGTTGCAGGGGACGGCGGGCAAGACAGCGGCACCCGCAGCCTCGACCACCGAAGCCCGCAAGGCGGGCAGCGGAACCTCGCCTGCCGTTTACGCCGCCGTCACGGGTCTGGCAGCACTCCTGATCGGCGGCCTTGTCCTCCTCTGGCTCAGAACTCGTAACCGCCGACCAGTGGCATGAGTGGCGGGGGAACCCTAAGCAGGCTGCTTTGAGAACGCACATTAGGGGTTTTCGTCGGATCGTCGCCGCGGGTTCGGCGATGGCACTGGTCGTCCTCGCTGCCTCACCTGCTTCGGCGGAGCTTCGACCGCGTAATGACGAGTGGTGGTTCTCCTCCTGGGACGTCCAGAACTCCGTGTGGCCGCTGACAAAGGGCGCCGGCGTCACGGTCGCTCTTCTCGACACGGGCGTGGACGCACGCGTCCCGGAGCTCTCTGGTGCCGTCCTCAAGGGCACAGACACCGCGGGCGGCAAGACCGACGGCCGTAAGGACCTGGACACGAAGCTGGACGGCCACGGCACCTCGATGGCCGTCATGATCGCGGGTCGGGGCGGTGGGAACAGCGGCTACGTGGGCATCGCGCCGGACGCGAAGATCCTCCCCGTGAGCGTCATGGTCGATGACGTCTGGCGGTCCGACATGAACCCCACGGACGCCGTGGCGAACGGAATCCGTTTCGCCGTCGACAAGGGCGCGAGGGTGATCAACCTGTCCTTCGGCGGCGGCTCAGCCGAGATTCCCCATCAATGCCCCAAGAAGCTTCTCGACACTGTCGCCTACGCGCTCGCGCATGATGCCGTTCTCGTTTCCAGTTCCGGGAACGACGGAAAGACCATCAACTCCCCGGAGGCTCCCGGATCCTGTCCGGGGGTCGTCGCCGTGGGCGGCATCAACTCTGATCTGCGCCCTTGGGAAAAGACACAGCGCCAGCCCTATGTCGCCATCGCAGCGCCCGCAAGCGGATCGGTATTCGTCGGAAGAAACGACAAGATCTACAGCGGCGAGGAGGGGACGAGCGGAGCTGCGGCGTTGGTTTCGGGGGCGGTGGCGTTGGTTCGGGCACGCAATCCGAGCATGTCGGGGCGCACCGTCGTCCAGCGGCTCCTTGCCACAGCGCTGCCGATCAACAAGCCCGTCCCGGACGAGGCGACCGGCTACGGCGCCATCCGCATCGCCCGCGCCATGGACCCTGGGAAGTATCCAGTGCCGGCGGACGCGCCCAATCCCGTCTACGACAGGTTCGACCGGTTGCAGGGGACAGCGGGCAAGACAGCGGCACCCGCAGCCTCGACCACCGAAGCCCGCAAGGCGGGCAGCGGGACCTCACCTGCCGTTTACGCCGCTGTCGCGGGGGTGGGGGTGCTGCTCGTCGGTGGGCTGGCCTTCGTCTGGCGCCGGGTTCGTTCTAGAGGTTGAGGCGGGTTAGGTAGGTGTGGGTGGAGGCGGCGTCGCCGGTGTGGGCTCGGTAGCCGTCGGGGCGGACGAGGACGAGGGTCGGGGCGGTGATGCCGTAGGCGGCCTCCGCTTCGGGGTTGGCGGTGATCGGGACGGTGCCGACGGCGGGGCCGCAGGCGGGGGCGGGGGTGTTGAACGCCAGCAGGGTGAAGTGGGGGCCGCGGAAGGCGTCGAAGAGGGTGGTGCCGTCCGCGAGGGGGGCGTTGGGGGCGCGGGTGCCGCCGTGGGGGCCGGACGAGAGCGGGCTGTCGGGGTAGGCAAGGAGGAGCTGCTGGGTCTCCTCGCCGCGCTTGTGGGCGTCGGCCTGGCCTTCGGCGGCCTTCCGGTAGAGGGCGGTGCTGATGCCGAGGACGCCGGCGGCGACGGGCAGGCGCTCCTCCTCGTAGGTGTCGAGGAGGGACGGGGACGCGCCGGACAGGACGGCGGCGAGCTTCCAGCCGAGGTTGTAGGCGTCCTGGACGCCGGTGTTGAGGCCCTGGCCGCCGGCGGGCGAGTGGACGTGGGCGGCGTCGCCGGCGAGGAAGACGCGGCCGGCGCGGAACCGTTCGGCCATGCGGATGTTGACGCGGTAGACCGACGCCCAGCCGAGGCCGGTGAGGCGGATGTCGTCGCGGCCGCTGCCGTCGGCGAGGTGCCGCTGGTAGGTGGCGAGGGTGAGGTCGGGGTCCTCGCCGGGGGCGAGGACGGAGGTGAACTGGAAGTCGGACGTGCCGGGCAGCGGGCAGAGGCCCACGCCGGGGGTGCGGGTCTCCAGGTCGGCCCACATGTGCCAGTGGTCACGGTCGAGGTCGGGGGTCCGGACGTCGCCGATGAGCATCCGCTCCTCGTCGCGGGTCTCGCCGAGGAAGGGGACGCCGAGGGCCTTGCGGACGGTGCTGCGGCCGCCGTCGGCGCCGACGAGGTAGGCGGCGCGGACGGTGGTGCCGTCGGTGAGGTCGGCGGTGACGCCGTCGGCGTCCTGGGTGAAGCCGGCGAGGCCGACGGGGTCGACGCGTCCGCCGAGGGCGGCGAGGCGGTCGCGGAGGATCTGCTCGGTCCGCCACTGCGGCACCATCAGGACGTTCGGGTACGGCACGTCGGGCGTCGGCTCGGCGGGCTCGTGCATGCGGCCCTCCCAGACGACGTCGGCGCCGGAGTAGGCGCGCAGCGGCGGGTACGGGGCGCCCGCCGCGCGGACGGCGTCGATCACGCCGAGGTCGTCGAGGACCTCCAGGGTGCGGGGCTGGAGGCCCTTGCCGCGCGAGCCGGCCGGCCGGCGGGGGTCGACGAGGCGGTGCGGGACGCCGCGGCGGGCGAGGTCGATGGCGAGGGTGAGGCCGGTCGGGCCGGCTCCGGCGATGAGGATCATGCGCCCCAGGGTGGGCGGGGGTGCTGGCAGATCGCTGGCAGGGCGCTGGCGGCCGTCAGTCGCGCTCGTAGCGGTAGCCGCGGCCCCGGAGGGTGGTGATGCTGCCGGGGTCGGCTCCCTGCTGGGCGAGCTTGCGGCGCAGGGCGGAGATGTGCACGTCGAGGGTCTTGGTGGGGCCGAACCAGTTGGTGTCCCAGACCTGGTCGATGAGGTCCTCGCGGGTGACGACCTCGCCGGCGCTGGACACCAGCCGGGCGAGCAGGTCGAACTCCTTCGGGCGCAGCGCGATCTCGGTGCCGGCGTAGCTGGCGCGGCGGGCGGCGAGGTCGAGGGTGAGGCGGCCGGCGGTGACGAACCGCTCGTCGGACCGTCCGGCGCTGCTGCGGCGCAGGTGGGCGCGGAGCCGGGCCATCAGCTCGGTGAGCCGGAACGGCTTGGTCAGGTAGTCGTCGGCGCCGGCGTCGAGCGCGACGACGACCTCGAACTCCTGGGTGCGGGCGGTGAGGACGACGATCACCGCGTCGCGCAGCACGGTGCGGAGCCGCCGGCAGAGGGTGACGCCCTCGATGTCGGGGAGCCCGAGGTCCAGCAGGATGAGGTCGGGGGCGCGGCGGGCCGCGCTGTCGAGGGCGTCGCCGCCGGTCGCGGCCCAGTCGGCCTCGTAGCCGTGCGCGGCGAGGGCCTCGGCGAGCTCGCTGCCGATGGCCTCGTCGTCCTCCACGACGAGCACGTAGGGTCCGGCCATGGTCCCGATGTTACGGACGGGGGCGGTCACGTGCGGGCCGGGATGCCGGCCGTCCGGGCGCCGGGACGCCGGGACGGGCAGAACGAGCCGCGGGTGGTGGAGGTGACGACGTCGGTGACGACGTCGACGACCTTGCCGAGCCGCGAGCCGGGCCCGCCCGCGCAGTCCCGGTGGACGCGGACCGCGTGGCCGAGCCCGACACCGGCCAGCGCCGTGACGATCAGTACGCCGATGAGCAGCCTGCGCATGATCGTGCCTCCCCCTCTCGACGCCGGCGTCTGGACGCAACCTAGTCCGGAGCGCGTCATCGGCGGCTGTGCGGTGGGTTAGGGCGTCGCTTACCTTGCCGGGACGCGGGCGCGGGGCGGGTACGGCACGCCCGGACCGCGGTTATCCTCCGGGCGGGAGGCGACTGTGGACGCGGTTCCGAGGACGGCGCCGCTGCGGCGCAGGCTGCTGGTCACCATCGCGGGGATCACCGCGGTGGCGGTGCTGCTGCTGATCGTCCCGCTGGCGGTGGCGGTGCAGCGGCTGTACCGCAGCGAGGCGCAGACGAAGCTGGAGCGGGACGCGACGCGGGTCGCGGCGACGGCGCCGGACGACGAGGCGCGGCATCCGCGTCCGATCCGGCTGCCGGAGGGGCTGAACGAGCGGCTGCGGGTCGGGATCTACGGCATCGACGGGCGCCGGCTGGCCGGGGAGGGCCCGCCGTACTCGCGGGCGGCGGCGCAGGCGAGCGACGGGCGGCTGCACCAGCGCGACGAGCACGGCCGGCTGGTGGTGACGGCGCCGATCCCCTCGGACGAGGGGGTGACGTCGGCGGCGCGGGTGAGCATGCCCGAGCGGGTCGTCGCGCGGCGGATCGAGCGGGCGTGGTGGGTGATGGCGGCGCTCGCGCTGCTGATCATCGGGTTGGCGGCGTTCGTGGCGCGGTACCAGTCGCGGCGGCTGGCGCGGCCGCTGGAGCGGCTGACGCTGGCGGCGCAGGCGCTCGGGGACGGCGACTTCACCGTCCGGGCGCAGTCGTCGGGCGTGCTGGAGGCGGACGAGGCGGGCCGGGCGCTGGAGGTGACGGCGCGGCGGCTCGGGTCGATGCTGGACCGGGAGCGGGCGTTCAGCGCGGACGTGTCGCACCAGCTGCGGACGCCGCTGACGGGGCTGCTGCTCGGGCTGGAGTCGGCGCTGGAGCGGCCGGGCGCGGACCTGGCGGCGGCGGTGCGGACGGCGGTGCGGCGCGGGGAGCACCTGCGCGACATCATCGACGACCTGCTGAGCCTGGCGCGGGACGCGGGGCCGAACCGGGAGCGGCTGGACGTCGCGGGGGTGCTGGAAGAGCTGCGGCGGCGGCCGTCGGACGGGCGGCCGCTGGAGGTGGCGGCGCGGGGACCGCTGCCGGAGGTGCACGCGTCGGCGTCGGCGGTGCGGCAGATCCTCGGGGTGCTGCTGGACAACGCGCAGGTGCACGGCGCGGGGCGGGTGACGGTGGAGGCGAGCGACATCGGCGGCGGCCTGGCGATCGACGTGTCGGACGAGGGGCCGGGCGTCACCGAGGCCGAGGACATCTTCGCGCGGCGGCACTCCGGCGGCGAGGGGGACGGCGGGCGGGACGGCGGGCACGGGATCGGGCTGGCGCTGGCGCGCGCGCTGGCGGAGGCGGAGGGCGGCCGGCTGGTGCTGCGCCGCCCGTCCCCGCCGATCTTCACGCTGCTGCTGCCGGCGTCCGAACCGGTCGCCGACGAGGGCGCCTGACCGGGACGCCCCGCCGGGCAGGCCGATGCGCCGACCGGGCAGGCCGATGCGACCGCCGGGCGGCCCCCGGCCGCCCGGCGGGCCTCACTCGGCCTTGAGGTGGACGCCGAACCAGCGGAGCGTGGCCGGGACCATCCGGCGGAACGTGCGGTAGTTGTGGCCGCCGGACGGCAGGAACAGGCTGTCGGCCCGCATCGGCGGGCGGATCCCGGCGAGGAACCGCTCGTTCTCCGGGAACGTCTTCTCCCCCACCCGGCAGGACGCGACGAGCAGCGAGATCGGCGGTGCGGGAAGGTGCTTCTCGCGCCACAGCAGGTTGCTCTCGTTCTGCAGGTTCTTGTTGCCGTCGAACAGCTTGCCGGTGGTGAGGTCCTGGATCGTGGAGAAGTAGCCGGACAGCGACGCCGCCGCCGAGTACCGGTCGGGGTGCTTCATCGCGATCTTGGTGGCGCAGAACCCGCCGGTGGAGTCGCCCATGACGCCCCACCCGGCGCGGCCGACGGCGACCCGGTAGTGGGCCTGCATCGCGAGCGGCACGTCGGTGGCGAAGAAGCTCTCGACCTGCGGCCCGCCGGGCACGTCCGCGCACTCGGTGTCGCGGGGCGGCGCCTCCGTCGGCCGCATCAGCACGTAGATCGCGGGCGGCACGCCGGCCCGCTCGCCCTGCCGGACGAGGTCGGGGAAGCGCATCGTGTGCAGCAGCGCGGTCGGGTGCCCCGGGTAGCCGGTCAGCACGATGACCACGGGGAAGCGCGTCCGCGCGTACGCGGGCTGGTAGTACTGCGGCGGGAGCAGCACGTAGGTCTCGGCGCTCAGGCCCGTCGCCTGGCCCTGGAAGCGGTATTCCTCGGTCGCTCCGGAGACGGCCGGATCGCGTTTCGCGGCGGCGGTGCCGATCCTTTTGATCGTCGCGGTGTCGATCTGCTTCACCGGGCCGCCGGCCTTCGCCATGACGTGCTTGATCTTGGCGGGCGCGGCATTGGTGGCGAACAGGTCGTCCCAGCCGGAGTAGAACTCGAAGTGCGCGTTGACCGCGACGAGCACGGCGAGCAGCGTGACGCCCTGGGTGCCGACGAGCAGTCCGATCCTGGCGGCGACGGGGACGGGCCCCGAGCGCGCGCCGCGCGGCCACCACCACACGGTGAACACGAACAGGACCGCCACCACCAGGAACAGCAGTGCGATGAACCCGCCTCCGGTGAGTCCCATGCCCTCCCCCTAAGGCAGTTCGGTCTTCGTCCGACCGCCAAGTTAGCCGCCACCGCATCAGCCGCATGACAACGCCGGGTTAGCTCCGCGTTAACCCGTCCAAGGACGGATCGAATGGAATGCCGCCTGATCTTGATGTGAGGTATATGGGGAATTTATTTCGCGCTGCTATGATCGGGTTATCGGCGAATAGGCTGCCTTTCTCGAACGCGGGCCCGCGGAACCCGGCTCACGAATGCCGGGGCCACCGGGCCGGACCCGCGGAGCCGGAGAGGAAAGGCAGGCCATGGAAGAAGGACGGCCCAGCAGGACCGCGCTGTCGGCCGCGGCGGCGCGCGCCGCGCACCCGCTGGTGGACGAGCGGCCCCTCATCTTCGCGGACCCGCTGGTCGCGCGGCTGCTCGGCGGCCTCGCTGACGAGATGATCGGCTACCACCGGGGCAGCGGCGACCACATCATCCTCGCGGGCACCCGCGCGATCACCACCGTCCGCAGCCGCTACGCGGAGGCGCGGACCGGCGCCTTCGACCAGTACGCCGTCCTCGGCGCGGGGCTCGACACCTACGCGTTCCGCGCGCCGGAGGGAATGCGCGTTTTCGAGGCCGACCATCCGGCGACGCAGGAGTGGAAGAAGGGCCTGCTGGACGCCGCCGGGATTCCCGTCCCGGGGAACGCCGCGCTCGTTCCGGTCGATTTCGAGGAGCCGGACGGGCCCGTCCCGAAGCTGGCCGCCGCCGGCTTCGACACCGCCCGTCCGGCGCTGGTGAGCTGGCTCGGCGTCAGCTACTTCCTCACTCGCGACGCCGTCGCGGGCACGCTCGCGGAGATCGGCCGCCTCGCGCCCGGCACCGAGCTCGTCATGGACTACGCGCTGCCGCCCGGCCTGCGGGACGCCGAAGGCGACGCCTACGCCGAGGTCGCCGCGCAGGTCACGCGGGACGCGGGCGAGCCGTCCCGGTCCCGGTTCGCGCCGGACGAGGTCGACGCGCTGCTCCGGGAGCACGGCTTGGACGTCGTCGAGAACCTCACCCTGGAGCGGGCCGTCCCGCCGGAGGCGTGGCGGCGCAGCGACGCCCTCCGCCCCTTCGACTACTTCCGTCTCCTCCGCGCCGTCGTCCGCTGAGGCGCGGCGAGCCGTCGTCATCCGGCGCGTCAGGACGGCGGCTCGCCGCAGGTCAGTGCTGTGCGGGGCCGTGGAGGCGGACGGCGCTCAGGGCGAGCGCGATCTCCACCAGGTCGCGGGGGTGGGCCAGGGTCCGGCCGGTGAGCTGCTCGATCTTGCGGAGCCGGTTCAGCACGGTGTTGCGGTGGCAGAACAGCCGGTCGGCGGCGCGGGCCGCGGAGCCGTCGCAGTCCAGCCAGGCGGTGAGGGTCGCGAGCAGCACGTCCCGGAACGCGGGGTCCACGCCGGTGAGGCCGCCGAGCGCGACGTCGCCGAGCCGGCCGGCCAGCCGCGGCTGGGACAGCACCAGCGCGTCGGGGAGGCGCCGGTCGAGGCGCGCGATCTGGGAGCCGGGGCCGCGGCAGGTCCGCAGCGCCAGCTCGGCCAGCCACCGCGCCCCGCCCAGCTCGGCGAGGCTGTGCACGACGGGGCTGACGCCGGCGTGGGAGCGGGCGTAGGGGCGGACGGCGCAGACGAGGTCGTCGAGCTCCGCGGTGCCGAGCGCGACCAGCGCGACCTGCGCGTCGGCGCGCAGCCGCCAGATGAACCGCATCCCGCCGATGTCGCCGGGGCGCCGGTCCCGGCCGCCCGTGAGCTCGCCGGAGAGCTCGCCCGCGAACCCGCCCTCGGCGCCCAGCATCACCACCGCGTACCGTCCCGACGCCGGCAGCCCGAGGACGGACGCGGCGGTGGCGAGCAGCCCGCCGTCCGCGCCCTGCCCGTCCAGCAGCGCGTCCACGATCGCCTGGACGCGCTCCTCGCTGCGCCGCGCCAGCGACAGCTCGGTCTGGTGGTAGGCCGCGGCGGCCGCGCCGGACTGCTCGTCGATGGTGTCCCAGGTGCGGGTCGCCTGCCGGACGAGCGCCGGCACGTTGCCGGGGTCGTGCCGCCCGACGACCTCGACGACGGCCTCCCAGAACACCCGCCCGGCGAGCCGGTAGGAGCGCAGGAGCTGGTCGAGGGGCTGCCCCTGGTGGGCGCGGCGCCGGCCGAGCCGGCGCGCCCAGTCCAGGTCGGTGCGGCCCCGGCCGGGGTCGAGGATCACCTCGAAGCCGTGCCCGAGGCCGACCCGGCACACCTCCCACAGGTCGCCGCGCAGCTGCTCGGAGCGGTCGCCGTCGTCGCCGGACAGGATCTCGGCGGCGAGCCGGTCGGCGAGGTCGGGCAGCCGGTCGGTCAGCCGCGCCACCGCCTTGCGCAGGACCGCCCGGTCCGCGTCCGCGCGGCCCGGCTCCCGGTCCCGGTCCTGGCCGGCGCGCTCCTGCCCGGCGCGGTCCTGGCCGGTGGAGTCCTGGCGGGCGGGGGCGCGGTTCGCCGGTTCCCGGTGGGCGGGGTCCCCGCGGAGGGCGTCCCGGCCCTCGGCGTCCGCGCGGTCCGTGGTTCCCGACCGGCTCGCCGTCATCGCCCGCCACCTCCGGCACAACGCAGGGGGCCTCATCGTGCCACCATGCGTACTCTGGTACCACCGGTCCCGCGCCGCACTGTGCCGGTGCACAATCGCGGGCCCGTCCCGTTGCGCGGCCGCCCTGAAACAGAACCGGGCTCTGGACCGTCCGGCCGCTGCGTGCTCCTCTGCTCACCATGGGTGTGTTGTCTGGACACGATCGGCTGTACGGACGCGACCGGGAGCTCCGGGTCGCCGAAGGGCTCCTCGGCCGGGCGCGCGGCGGGCACGGCGGAGCGCTGACCGTCGTCGCCGACGCGGGCATGGGCAAGACGGCCCTGCTGGACGCCGCCGAACGGACCGCCGCCGAGGGGTTCCGGGTGCTCACGGCCATCGGCGTCCCGGCCGAGGCGGACGTCCCGTACGCGGGGCTGCACCGGCTGCTGCGGCCCCTGTCGGACCTGGTCGGGGAGCTGCCGCCGGCGTTCCGGGCGGCGCTGGCCCCGCTGTCCGGCGGCGAGGCCCCGGCCCCGTTCGTCCTGTACTCGGCGGTCTGCGAGCTGCTGAGCCTCGCCGCGCGGTCCGGGCCCGTGCTGTGCCGGGTGGACGACGCGCAGTGGCTGGACCAGGTCACGCTGGAGGCCCTCGCGTTCGCAGCGCGCCGCGTCGGGGACGAACCGCTCGCGATCGTCTTCGCCGCGCGCACACAGGCGCCGCTCACCGGCATCCCGCACCTGAGGCTTCCGCCGCTGGACGACGAGGCGAGCCTGCGGATCCTGCAGGACGCCGTCGGCGACACGCTCGGCACCGAGCTCGCGGAGGAGGTCGTCGACCTGGCGAGCGGGTGCGCGCTCGCCGTCCGGGAGCTGGCCGGCGGGCTGACCGCCGCGCAGCTGTCCGGCGGGGCCCCGCCGCCCCGCGCCCTGCCGCCCGGCAGCGTCCTGCGCAGCCTGTTCCGGCGCCGCCACCTGCGGCTCACGCCGGGCGCGCAGCGGCTCGTGCTGATGGTGGCGGCGGACGAGTGGCTCGGCGCGGCGACGGTGGCGCGGGCCGCGCGGACGGCCGGGATCGGCGCGCGGGAGATCGAGGCGGCGCGCGAGTCGGGCCTGCTGCGGCTCGCGGACCACGCGGTCGCCGGGGACGACGCGGTGGTCGTGCGGGACCGGCTCGTCCGGTCGTCGCTGTGGGCGGAGGCGTCGCGGGCCGAGCGGCGGGCCGCACACGCGCTGCTCGCGCAGGTGCTGGTGCAGGACTGGCAGCGGCCGTCGCTGATCTGGCACCGGGCGGCGCTGTCCGGCGAGGCCGACGACCGGATCGCCGACGAGCTGGCGGAGGCGGCGTCGCGGTCCCGCCGGGCGGGCCGGTACGGCGACTCGTGGCAGGCGTGGCAGCGCGCCGCCGCGCTGACGTCGGAACGCGGCGCGCGCGCGGACCGGCTGCTGTCCGCCGCCACCGACGCCTGGGCGAGAGGCCGCGCGCGCCGGGCGCGGG
>NZ_JBEYYT010000047.1:0-37572 GCF_040645715.1 Spirillospora sp. NPDC046719
CCGGCGCTTCCGGGCGCCGGCGGACGGCGTGCCGGGCGGGCCGGCCGCCGGGCTCAGGCGTCGATGAACACGAGGCTTCCGAGCGGGACCTTGGAGAGGGCCTGGAGCGCGTCCTGGGGCACGCGCACGCAGCCGTGGGTGACCGCCTTGCCGAACACGGACCGGTCGGGCCAGCCGTGCAGGGCGACGGTTCCGGGGCCGCCGCCGAAGGTGTCCAGGGTGGCCGAGTGCGTGCCGAGCGGCAGCACCAGCGGGCTGGGCGTCTTCTTGGCGGGGGCGAGGGTGGCCAGCATGAAGGTGCGGCCGGTGGGCGTCGGGGTCTTGGCGGCGCCGACCGCGACCGCCCAGGAGCCGGCGGGCCTGCCGGACTTGAGCAGGGTGAGCCGGCGCCGTGACAGGTCGACCTTGACGGTGTAGGGCGTGTGCGCGGTGAGCAGGCCGTCGGCGGCGCCGGAGATCCAGCCGGTCGATCCGTTAGGGCGGCTCGGCAGCAGTACGCGCCGCCAGTCCCCGGAGCTCTGCACGACGGGCACCCAGGTGGGGCCGCCCAGTTCCGTGGCGGGGAGCGTGGCGACGGCCCGTCCGCCGGGCTTGTCGAGGACCGGGACGGGCTTGGCGGGGTGCACGACGAGCCCGCCGGTGGCGCCGTCCGGTGCGTCGTCGTGCGGGACGCCCTTGAGGCGGGCGAACGTGGTGGCCTCGGGGGCGCCGCCCGCGCCGCCCGGGGCCTGCGCGGGGGTCGCCCGGTCGCCGCCGCGGGCGGAGGCGGTGTTGGCGGGCGAGTGCCCGCAGCCGCCGAGCAGCAGGCCGGCGCCCGCCAGCAGGGCGCCCGCCGCGAGGGCGGCGCGCGGCCGCCGGACGGGGTCGGCGCGGAGGCGGCGGGCGGTCATCGCGGCCTCCGCGCGGGTCTTCCGGCCTTCCGGTCGCGATGATCGGGAAAGGCATTGTCATTCGCCATGGGGCCGGATGCTAGTAGTGGAGGAGGCGCCCGTTCGGTAAACGGCGAAAATGAGCGCGGCGTGTCCAGGAAAGTGCCCGGATAATTGCCGCCTGATTTCTGTTTATCGGGAGATTCGGCAAATACGGGGTTTTGGGGACTGAAAGGGTGGATCGGAGGATGATGGGGCCGGGGGAGAAGGGGTATCAGGCCATCATGGGGAACGTGCCGCCGCCGGTGTCGCGGCCGGACGCCGCCTCGTGGAACTCCGCGAGGCCCCACAGCAGCGCCGCGCGCGCGGGCGCCGGCATCGCGGCCAGCACGTCGGCGATCTCCGCGCGCCGCCGCACGCGCAGCCGGTCGAGCAGCGCCTCCCCGTCCGCGCTGAGCCGGACGGTCACCTCGCGGCGGTCCCGGCCGGGGTCGCGGATCAGCAGGCCGGCCGCCTCCAGCCGGTCGCACAGCCGGCTCGCCGACGACACCAGCGCGTCCAGGCCGGCGGCCAGGCTGCTGATGTTGACCGGCCCGCGCTCCAGGATGAACAGCGCTCTGAGCTGCGTGGACGGCACCGGTACGTCCGGCGCGTTGTGGGCGTGCGACCATACGCTCATCAGCGTGAACACGGCATCGTCGAGAGCGGCAGCGGACCGGGCCGCATCATCACCCGACGTGTCCACCATGCCCTCCACTGTTACACACGACGTCTTCTGCGGCATCCCGGGCCGGTTCCGTCCCGGATCGAGATGAGGGAATCTGTGACTTCCCGTCCAGAGCGCGGCGATGCGTTCGCGGCGCTGCAGAATGCGATCTGGGCCGCCCGTCCGGACGAGCTGATCGCCGCGGCCACCGCGGAGCTGGCCCGGCAGTGGCCGGGGGCGCGCGCCGAGGTGCTGCTCATCGACTATCGGCAGGCGTTCCTCGTCCCGGCCGTCCGCGGGATGGCGGAGACGTTCGGCCGCGATCCCGCCGACGAGGACGTCCCCCTCGACAACACCGGCCCCGGACGGGCCTTCGCCGGGCAGCGCCCCGACCGGGAGGTGTCCGGGCTGATCGGCGGGACGCTCCTCCACCTCCCGCTCACCGTGCAGGGCGAGCGGCTCGGCGTGCTGACCGTCCGCGTCCCGGGCGAGGCCGGCGCCGAAAAGCCGGAGCCGCCGTGGCTGGCAGGGGCGGCGGAGGTCCTCGCCCGCGCCGTGAAGATCGCCGATGCGGCGACGGACCGGTTCCGGCGGATCCGGCGCCGGACGCGGCTGACCGTCGCCGCCGAGATGCAGTGGGACCTGCTGCCCCCGCTGTCCCGCGACACCGCCGGGTTCCACCTGGCCGGGCAGCTCGAACCCGCGTACGCGGTGTGGGGCGACAACTTCGACTGGACCTCGTCCCGCGACCGGTTGACGCTGACCGTCAGCAACGGCATGGGCACCGGCACGTCCGCGGCGGCGCTCACCCACCTGGCGGTCAGCGCGCTGCGCAACGCGCGCCGGTCCGGCGCCGACATCGCCGAGCAGGCCGTGCTTGCCGACCAGTCGGTGTACGCGCTGCACCGGGGCGAGCGGAGCGTCGGGACGCTGCTGATGGAGTTCGAGCTGGCCACCGGCCGGGTCCGGGCGGTGGACGCCGGCTCCCCGAAGCTGTACCGGCTGCGCGGCAACCTCACCGAGGCGATCGAGTTCGACGAGCAGCTTCCGCTCGGCATGTTCGGGGACAGCCGCTACGCCGTGGAGGAGTTCACCGTCGAACCCGGCGACCGGCTGGTCATCGTCAGCGACGGGGTGCACGCGGCCCTGTCGCCGGGCGGGCAGCCGTACGGGGCGGTCGCGCTGCTCCAAGCGCTGCGGGACACCCGGCTGCAGGAGCCGCCCGAGGCCGTCCGCGCCCTGATCCGGCACTACGTCGCGTACTACGAGGGCGGCGAGCCCGCCGACGACGCGGTGATCGTCTGCGTCGACTGGGACGGCCTGCCCGGCGCCGAGCCCGTCAGCGCGGGAGCTTGACGACCGTCACGAAGAAGTCGTCGATCCGGCGGACCACCGACACGAACTGCTCGAAGTCGACCGGCTTGGTGACGTAGGCGTTCGCGTGCAGGTGGTAGCTGCGCAGGATGTCCTCGTCGGCCTCGGACGTCGTCAGCACGACGACCGGGATGCTGCGCAGATCCTCGTCGGCCTTGACCTCGCCGAGCACCTCCCGGCCGTCCTTGCGCGGCAGGTTCAGGTCGAGCAGCATCAGGTCGGGACGCGGCGCGCCCTCGTACTCGCCCTCGCGGCGCAGGAACGCCATCGCCTGCTCGCCGTCGTTCACCACGTGCAGCTTGTTGCTGACCTTGTTGTGCTCGAACGCCTCGGTGGTCAGCAGGACGTCCCCGGGGTCGTCCTCGACCAGCAGCACCTCGATGGGGCGCGCGACGTCATTCATCGTCGTCTCCGATGGGAAGGGTCCAGTGGAAGGTGGTGCCGGGGTCGTCCTCGCCGCGCTCCTCGCCGGCCAGCCAGATCCGTCCCCCGTGGTACTCGACGATCTTCTTGCACAGCGCGAGGCCGATGCCGGTGCCGGTGTACTCGTCCCGCGGATGGAGCCGCTGGAAGATCAAGAAGATCCGGTCAGCGTAGCGCGGCTCGACGCCGATCCCGTTGTCGGCGCACGTGAACTCCCATTCGTCGCCCTCCCGCCGGACGCTGACGGCGACCCGCGGGGCGACGCCGGGGCGGCGGAACTTGAGCGCGTTCCCGACGAGGTTCTGGAACAGCTGCGTGAGCTGCGTGCGCTCGCCCGGCACCACGGGCAGGTCCGCCACCTCGACCCGCGCGTCCGTCTCCTCGATCAGCGAGCCGAGGTTGTCCAGCGCCTGCGCGGCGACCTCGTTCAGGTCGATCGCGTCCTCGGGGCGGGCCATGCGGCCGACGCGGGAGAAGCCGAGCAGGTCGTTGATGAGCGCCTGCATCCGCTTGGCACCGTCCACCGCGAACTGGATGTACTGCCGCCCGCGCTCGTCGAGCTGGTCGCCGTAGCGGCGTTCGAGCATCTGGCAGAAGCTCGCCACCTTGCGCAGCGGCTCCTGCAGGTCGTGGCTGGCGACGTAGGCGAACTGCTCCAGCTCGGCGTTGGAGCGGCGCAGGTCCCCGGCCTGCTCGTCCAGCAGCGCGGCCCGCTCGGTGCTGGTCCGCCACTCCTCGATGATCCGGCGGCGCATCGCGTCGATGATCTCGGTCAGCTCGTTGATCTCGGCGGGCCCGGACACGTCCAGCCGGTGCGCGAAGTCGCCCTGCGCCACCTCGCGGACCTGCGCGCCGAGCGACGCGACGGGCCGCACCACCGTCCGGCGGATCACCAGGGCCAGCGCGACCACGGCCACCGCGGCGATCAGCAGTGCGGCGCCCACCGACCACAGCGCCGCGTTCGCGCGGGCCCGCAGCCGGGCGGACGCGTGGTCGTGCAGGGTGGTGATGCCGCTCTGCAGCGGGGTCATGCCGCCCCGCGCGCGGTCGAACAGCCCGCCCGCCTGCCGGCTCTGGCCGCCGCTCAGCCCCCCGCCGCCGCGCCCGGCCGCGATCGGGTCGGCGAACCGCGCCCGCCATTCCCGCGATCCTGCGGTCACCCGGTCGAGGAGGACGATCACCCGGCCGCCGTCCGGCACCTGAGCGAGCAGCCGGCGCATCGTCGCGGCGGACGCCGCCTCCTGCGCGACGGCCCGGCGGTACTCGGTGATCCGGTCCGCGCCGCCCTCCTCGGTGTACCGGCGGATCGCGGTGTCCTGCGCGGCGATCGCCGAGGACAGCTTGTACTGCTCCAGCGCGACCGGGTCGACCCGGTCGACGAGCGTCTCGCGCGCCTTCCCGGACTGGTACAGCGCCGTCCCGGCCACGACGAACGCCGCGAGCAGCAGGACGCCGAGGACCGCGGACCCGACCCGGTAGATCTGGACGAGGCGGAGGCGGCCGATCCCCTTCGGCGCGGGCAGCTCGGTGCCCTCCGGCACGACCGGCGGCGCCAGCAGCTCGGGCGCGCTCGCCTCCCCGGACGCGCTCGCCTCCTCGGACGCGCCGGGAGCGTCGGGTGCGCCGGTAGCGTCGGCCTCGCCGGCGGCGCCGACCTCCTCGCGCGGGGCGTCCTCAGAGGTCCCGGCGGTCTCGCGCGGGGCGGCCTCGGAAGGCGCGGCGGCCTCGCGCGGGGCGGCCTCGGAAGGCGCGGCGGTCTCGCGCGGGGTGTCTTCGGGCGTCTCCTTGCGCGGCTCCCCGGGGCCGGTCGCCGGCCCGCCGCCGGCCGTCACAGGTCGCCCCGGCTCAGCAGCAGGACCGCCAGGTCGTCGGCCAGCACGTCCCCGTTCAGCCGCTCCGCCTCCGTGATCAGCCCGTCGACCAGCACGTCCCCGCGCTCGCCGCGGGCATGCGCGGCGCGCGCCAGCCTCTCCAGCCCGTCGAGGTCGAGGCGCTCGCCGCCCTCGCCGACGCAGCCCTCGATCAGCCCGTCGGTGAACAGCATCAGCCCCCACGCGTCGCCCACCTCGAGGTCGACGGCCGGCCAGTCCGCGCCGGGGATCAGCCCGAGCGCCGGCCCGTGCGGGCCCTCCGGCAGGGCGCGCACGCCGGACGGGTCGAAGAGCAGCGGGCAGGGGTGCCCGGCCCGGTACAGCCGGACGCTGCGGCGGTCGGGCGCGATGGCGGCCATGCAGAGCGTCGTGAAGATCTCCTCGCCCCAGCGCTCGTGCTCCAGGACGGCGTCGAGCGTGGACAGCAGCCGTTCCCCGGTGTGCCCGGCCAGCACCAGCGTCCGCCACGCCATGCGCAGCCGCACCCCGAGGGACGCCTCGTCCGCGCCGTGCCCGCTGACGTCCCCGATCACCGTGTGCACGGTGCCGTCGTCGGTCTGCACCGTGTCGTGGAAGTCGCCGCCGAGCAGCGCCCGGTCGCGGCCCGGCCGGTACCGGGTGAGGTGCCGCAGCGAGTCGTCCTTGAGGATCGGGACGGGCAGCAGCCCGCGCTCCAGCCGGGCGTTCTCCCGGCCCACCGCGCGCGCCTCGACGAGCTGCCGCTCCGACTCGTCGGCCCGCTTGCGCTCGATCGCGTAGCTGATGGCGCGGCCGAGCAGCGCGCCGTCCACGTCCTGCTTGACGAGGTAGTCCTGGGCGCCCGCGGCGACCGCCTGGACGCCGACGTGCGCGTCGGCGAGGCCGGTGAGCACCAGCACGGCGGTGGACGGCGCGCGGGCGATCACCTGGCGCAGCGCGTCCAGCCCGGACGCGTCCGGCAGGGACAGGTCGACGATCACGCACTGCACCTCGGGGCGCAGCCGCTCCAGCGCCTCGGCGAGCGTCGAGGCGACCGTGATCTGCACGTTGGGCTGGACCTCGGTGAGCAGTTCCTCGAACAGGAACGCGTCACCGGGGTCGTCCTCCACCAGGAGGAGATGGGGCGAGCCGGCCACCCCCGGAAGACGCTCGGCACCGCGACTGTGCATCGCGGTCATAGCTCAGCTCCTTCGCCCCGGGAGGCCCCCGCGGGCGGGGGCGGCGTTGGTTGCCATCGAGCAAATGTTACGGGCAGCGCAGTAGTGGCACGACCGGCTATGACACTAATGCTCCAGCATGACGGTAACGATCGTCCTCCCCGGGCCACTTCCCTGTGATGGACACACCAGGACGGACGGAGGAGCGCGCGGTGGCAGACCCAGCCCCCCGTGAGAGGGCCCCCGACGAGAGACGCTTCACCGCGATGTACGACGCCTGCCGGCAGCGCGTGTGGGCGTACGCCGCCGCGCGCGCCGGGCGGCAGATCGCGGACGAGGTGGTGAGCGAGACGTTCGCGGTGGCGTGGCGGCGGCTCGCGGACGTCCCCGACCCGCCGCTGCCGTGGCTGCTCGGCGTCGCGCGGAACGTGCTGCGCGACGGGTACCGCGCGGAGGCGCGGCGCGAGGCGTGCACGGCCGAGCTGGCCCGCTGGGCGCCGCGGCCGTCCGGTGACATCGCCGAGGACGTGGCGGAGCGGCTCGCCGTCCTCCGCGCGATGGCGGCGATCCCCGAGGGCGACCGGGAGGTGTTGATCCTCGTCGCCTGGCAGGGGCTGAGCCCGCGGGAGGCGGCCCGGGTCGTCGGCTGCTCGCCGGCGGCGCTGCGGGTCCGGCTGCACCGCGCTCGCAGGCGCCTGCTGCGCGCCGCCGACGCGGGCGCCGGGGCCGAGGCCGGGGCCGGGGCAGGCCGGGCGGAGTCCGCCGCCGGTCCCGCGGGGGCGCCCGGCCAAGCGCGGGGTTCGGCGCGGGGTTCGGCGGCCGAGGCGGCGGGCCGCCCGGTGCGTCCGCAGATGGGAATCGTCAGTGAGGAGAGGGCATGAACGACGTGCTGCGGACGCTGCGCGAGGCGAGGCCGGCGGAGCTGAACCCGGACGCGCCGGTCGGTGACGAGGTCCGGCGGGCCGAGCTGGCGCGCGCGATGGCGGCGCCGGCCGGGTCCGGCGCGAGGGAGGCGCGGGTGCCGCGGCGGTCCCGGGTCCGGCCGGCGTGGGGGCTCGGCCTGGCCGGTGCGGTCGCGGCCGCCTCGGTCGGCGTCGTGGCGGTGACGTCCGGGGGCGACGGCGGTCCGAAGGCGCCGGGCCACGGCCCGCAGGCCGGGCCGGGGCGGCCGCTCGACGCCCGGACGGTGCTGCTCGCCGCCGCCGAGAAGCTGGACGGGACGTCCGAGCCGGCCGGGCGGTACTGGCACAAGTCGACGGTCGGCGCCAGCTCGTGGATGGCCCGGGGGCAGGGCGGGGAGCGCTACACCGTCCTGCTCATGGAGAGGTCGGACGAGTGGGCGCCGGGCGGGCCGGGCGGGAAGATGATCGCCCGGCAGCAGCGGCTCGGCGTGAAGCCCGCGTCCCCGGCCGACGCCGCTGCCTACCGGCGGGCCGGGTCGCCGAAGACGCTGTCGCTGCAGGTGCCGATCCAGCCGAGCGGCAAGGGCGGCTACAAGGCCATGAAGGTGTCGACCGGGCCGGGAACGCCGTCGACGAGCCGCTCCGCCCTCGTCGACGGCGACAAGGTCTACTGGCTGGGCCGGAACGTGACCATGAAGCAGCTCCAGAGCCTGCCGGACGACCCGGCGCGGCTGAAGAAGGAGGTGCTGCGCTGGTACGACGGGCACGACACCGAGTCGTCGAGCGTGCCGATGAAGGCGGACGCGTGGCTGTTCCGGGTCGCCGGGAGCCTGGTCACCGAGCTGCCCGTGCGTCCGAAGGTGCGGGCGGCGGCGTTCCGGCTGCTGGCCGGGCTGAAGACGGTCGACTCCGTGGGCAGGGTCACCGATCCGCAGGGCCGCACCGGCGACGCGATCGGGATGACGGAGAAGGGCATGAGCGGGACGGTCCGGCATCTGCTGGTGATCGACCCGGCCACCGGAAAGGCGCTCGCCGACGAAAGGGTGCTGCTGGCCCCGTCGGGGAAGGAGCCGCGGCCCGCCGGAACGGTGCTCGACTCCAGTTCCGTGATGACCATGGAATGGACGGATTCCGCGCCGAAGTGACGCGTCGGCGGTGATCCGCGCCCATGCCGGGCGCGCATCGGGGAGGGACGGTGCCATGGCCTCGGCGGCCGTGCGCCGTCCCTTCCGCCGCTTCGCGAAACGGGTCGCCGTGATCGGGGCGTGATCAGGCGCTCTTGGGGGTCCGGCGGGCGGTTCTCTGGGCGGCCCGCCGCTGCGCGGCGGCGGTGCGGGCGCGGTTCAGGCTGTCGCGGACGCGGGCGGCGCCGCGCATTGCGGTGGCGGAGTCCTTGACGCGTCCGGCATAGGCGGCGAGGACCTCCGCGACGGGCGGCGGCTGCCATTCCTCCTTGGCGGTGACCGGCGGGACGGGCGCTTGTATGGGCTGTGCGGGCTGTGCGGGTCGTGCGGCGGACGGTGAGGCGGGCCCCTTGGCGGGCGCCGTGTCGGACGTTGTGCCGGGCACGATGTTGGGCACGGTGTCGGAACCCGGTGCGGGCACCGCCGCGGGGGCGTTATTTCCGGGCACGGGGACGAGCGCGAGATGGGAATGGCAGTGCGGGCACTGCACTCCCGGATGAGTGTCTCTGCTCATAACAAGAATCATTACCCAAAGCACTGACAAAACAGCGCCGCGCCCTTTTGACGATCATCCGGGGCGGTCCGATGACGCGGGTGTCAGGGCGTGAGGGGGCGCACGCCCCGGCGCGGGGCGGGGTGCGCCGCGCGCCGTCCGGACGAGGAAAAGGGCTGGTGGGAACGGGTGCGGGCGGACACCTCGGGGTGCTGGTGGCGGACGAGCAGCAGCCCGGAGCACACCAGCGCGAGGGCGAGCACGAGCCAGGCCGCCATCCGCCCGGCGCGCAGCCCGTACCCGCTGGTGATCCACAGCAGGTGCAGGGCCCAGCGCCGCCACTGGTGCGGCTCGCTGCGGCGGCGCGTCTCCAGCGCGCTGTAGCGGAAGTCGCGGGCGAGGCGGGCGCGGTCGGAGCCCGCCGTGGCGCGGGCCAGCTCCCGGTAGAGGTCCTCCAGCCCGTCCTCGCCGCACGCGGCGTCGCCGGCATCGCGCGCCAGGTCGTCGGCGAGCACGGCGCGGCCGGCGCCGCCGTGCCCCCAGGGCCGCCAGCGGTGCCGGTCCGGGACCGTCGCGAACGGGCAGTCGCCGCTGATCCGCAGCCGGTCGGGGCGGACGAGCCCGAGGAAGCCGCAGCCGCTGAGGTCGACGTCGGCGAGGTGCAGGCGGGCCGCGTCCACCCGGCGCAGCGACACCAGCCGGACCGTCGCGGGACCGGTCCACGACTCCGGCTCGGCGAGCCCCTGGAACGGGTTCGGCAGCGACCGGACGTTCACCGCCGCGTCGAAGCAGGCGCCCTCTAGGTCCAGCTCGGCGCGGCGCAGCCGGAACTCGGACTCGCCGCGGACCGTGAGGGCGGGGGCGTGCACCGCGCGCGCGGCCGCGTGGACGCGCAGCCCGCCGCGCGCCGCGGCGTCCGCGAGGCCGATCCGGCCGCCGGCGACGAGCGGGCCGAGCCACAGCCCGCTCCGGAACCGGGTGCGCTCGAACCGGGCGTGCCGGGCGACCTGGACCCGCCGGAACGAGACCGCCGCGCCGAAGCACGCGCCCTGCATCGCCGCGTCCCGTCCGAACCGGGCGCGGTCGAAGCAGGCGGCGCCGAAGAACACCGCCTTGGGGAACGCGGCGTCGGCGTGCCAGACGGCCTCGCCGAACAGCGCGTCGCCGCTGAACACCGCCTCCTCGAAGGAGGCGTGCCGGTGGAACCGCGCCTCGTGGAAGGAGGCGTTTCCGCCGAACCGGGCCCCGCGGAAGGAGACGTGGCCGAAGAACCGCGCGTCGAAGAACGACGCGCCCCCGAGGAAGCGGGCGCCGTCGAACGAGCTGTCGCCCTCGACGCACACGCCGCGCAGCACGGCGTGGGCCGGCAGCACGGCGCCGTCGAACCGGGCGCGTCCGAGGTGCGGGCGCCCGTCGGGGCCGGTGACCGCGTCGAGCACCGCGTCCAGCAGCGACGGGGAGACCGTGACGCCGCGCAGGTCGAGGTCGCCTCCGGGGCGCAGCCCGGCCGCGAACCGCTCGAACTCGGCGGGCCGCAGATGGGCGGGGCAGCCCGCGAATCCGCCGGCGGCGCGCCCGGTGCATCCGTGGACGGCCGAGCACCGCGGCCACAGGACCGCGGTGGAGGACGGAAGGGAAGGCTCGTGAGAGGTCACCGTCCCGTTGTACCTACAGGGCCTTCCCCCGGGAAGCTCTCCCGGCGGTCAGGTCGTTACTTCCGCATGGTTACTGTACGCACGGGAACGGCCACACAAGGACGTTGATTGGCTGTTTACCTCGTCTGTCACCGCTTTCGCGTAAGTCCCTCGTTCTTCTTCGGGTTTGTCCGTGCCGTCGTACTGTGAGCGCATGGGGGAACGGAGCCGCTGGATCGCGGACCTCGACGCGCTGCCGGGCGACGCGCCGGACCTCGCGGACCGCGTCCTCACCCGCCTCGTCGACGCCGGGATCGTGCTGGCCGAGCGGACCGACTGCGTCCTCGGCGACGCCCCCGGCGGGTACGCGCCCGGCCCGGCCGCCGGGTCGGTGGCGATGGGCGACCCTGCCGGCTTCCCGGAACTGTGGCCGAACGGCCTGGAGATCGACGTCGGCCGCGGCGCCTACTACGGGACGATGCGCGAGGACGACCGGGTGCGGTGCCCGCGCTGCGGCGCCTGGCTGCCGTTCGAGACCGTCCTGGACGCGGTGGAGGAGTGGCTGGAGGGCGGTCCGGACGCGCTGGTCTGCGCGCGCTGCGGCGAGCGGACCGGGTTCAACGGCTGGCGCTGGCCGGTGCCGTGCGCGTTCGCGGAGCTCGGGCTGCGGTTCTGGAACTGGCCGCCGCTCGCCGACGTGTTCGTCGCGGACCTGGCGGCCTGGCTGGGGCACCGCCTCGTCACCGGTTCCTGCGGCGTCTAGCCACGGCCGGTCGGGAGAGGACCTATGTCCCGGTTGATCAAAGGGAACCGCGGGCATGATCGACGTATCTGACTCTTCGCCGAAACACCGGCGTTCCACCGTTGTTCACCTTGGTCAGGGAAAATTGGGGACATGACCGTCAATCCAGGACATCTTCCTCGTGCCACCGAAGCGCTGCCCGACGACCGCTTCCTCGATCGCGAAGAGAGCTGGCTGCGCTTCAACCAGCGCGTCCTGGAGCTGGCGGAGGATCCCGAGCTGCCGCTGCTGGAGCGCGTCCGGTTCCTGTCGATCTTCGCGAGCAACCTCGACGAGTTCTTCATGGTCCGCGTCGCCGGCCTGGCCCGCCGGATGGCGACCGGCCTCGCCGTCCAGTCCGCCAGCGGCCGGCAGCCCCGCGAGGTGCTGGAGCGCACCGGCGAGGTCGCGCACCAGCTGATGCGCCGGCACGCCGCCTGCTTCCGCGAGGAGGTCCTGCCCGACCTCGCCAAGGAGGGCATCGAGATCCTGCGCTGGGACGAGCTGGCCGAGACCGAGCAGGAGCGGCTGCGCCGGCTGTTCCGCGACCGGATCTACCCCGTCCTCACCCCGCTGGTCGTCGACTCCGCGCACCCCTTCCCCTACATCTCCGGCCTCTCGCTCAACCTCGCGGTGATCGTCCGCGACCCGGAGACGGACGCGACGATGTTCGCCCGGGTCAAGGTGCCGCCGCTGCTGCCGCGCTTCTTCGAGGCGTCCCCCGACCGGTTCACCCCGCTGGAGGACGTGATCGCCGCGCACCTCGGGCAGCTGTTCGTCGGGATGGAGGTCGTCGAGCACCACGCGTTCCGCGTCACCCGCAACCAGGACCTGGAGATCGACGACGACATCAGCGAGGGGCTGCTCCAGGCGCTGGAGCGCGAGCTGCTGCGCCGCCGGTTCGGCCCGGTCGTCCGGCTGGAGGTCGAGGAGTCGATCTCCGACGGCGTGCTGGAGCTGCTCACCACCGAGCTGGCCATCGAGGAGCGGCAGATCTACCGGCTCGTCGGGCCGCTCGACCTCGCCGGGCTCGGCGCCATCGCCGACCTGGACCGGCCCGAGCTGAAGTACCCGCCGTTCGTGCCGTCGAAGGAGGCGCTGCCCGAGGACGTGGACATCTTCTCCGCGATCCGGCAGGGCGACGTCCTCGTCCACCACCCCTACGACTCGTTCACCACGACCGTGCAGCGGCTGATCGAGGACGCCGCGACCGACCCCGGCGTCCTCGCGATCAAGCAGACGCTGTACCGGACGAGCGGCGACTCCCCGATCGTCGACGCGCTGATGAGCGCCGCCGAGGCGGGTAAGCAGGTCGTCGTGGTGGTGGAGCTGAAGGCCCGCTTCGACGAGCGCGCCAACATCGCGTGGGCGCGCAAGCTGGAGACGGCCGGCTGCCATGTCGTGTACGGGTTCGTCGGGCTGAAGACGCACTGCAAGCTCGCGCTGATCGTCCGCGAGGACCCGGACGGCTCGCTGCGCCGCTACTGCCACATCGGCACCGGCAACTACCATCCGAAGACGGCCCGCCTCTACGAGGACTTCGGCCTGCTGACCTGCGCCCCCGACGTCGGAGAGGACGTCAGCGCGCTGTTCAACCACCTCACCGGCTACTCCCGGCAGGGCTCCTACAACCGGCTGCTGGTCGCGCCGAACAGCCTGCGGTCCGGGCTCGTCCAGCGGATCGAGCACGAGATCGACAACCACCGCGCCGGGCACCGCGCGCGGGTCCGGATCAAGTGCAACTCGCTGGTCGACGAGGTGATCATCGACGCGCTGTACCGGGCGTCGCGGGCCGGGGTGCCGGTGGACGTGTGGGTGCGCGGCATCTGCGCGCTGCGGCCGGGCGTGCCGGGGCTGTCGGAGACGGTCCGGGTCCGCAGCGTCCTCGGCCGGTTCCTGGAGCACTCCCGGGTGTTCGCGTTCGAGAACGGCGGCGAGCCGGAGGTGTGGCTCGGCAGCGCCGACCTGATGCACCGCAACCTCGACCGCCGCGTCGAGGCGCTCGTCACCGTCACCGACCGGACGCAGCGCGACGAGCTGATCGCGCTGCTCGACCGGGCCATGGACGCCGGCACGCACGCCTGGGCGCTCGACGGCGACGGCACCTGGACGCGCAGCGAGCCCGGTCCCGGCGAGTCGCTGCTGGACATCCAGACCCACCTGGTCCGGAGCCGGCGGTGGAGGACGGTCGATGACTGACGCCGGTGCGCACGCCGGCCCGATCCGCGCGGCCGGCGCGCTGCTGTGGCGCGACGGCCCGGACGGCCCCGAGTTCGCGGTCGCGCACCGCCCCCGGTACGACGACTGGTCGTTCCCCAAGGGCAAGCTCGACCGGGGCGAGCACATGCTGCGCGCCGCCGTCCGCGAGATCGAGGAGGAGACGGGCCTCGTGCCGCGGCTCGGCCGCCGCCTCCCGACCGCGAAGTACCGGCACGGCGACCGGCCCAAGCGGGTCGAGTACTGGGCGGCGCGGCCCGTCGCGGAGGCGGCGTTCACGCCGAACGAGGAGGTCGACGAGCTGGCGTGGCTGCCCGCGGCCGAGGCCGAGGCGCGGCTGAGCTACCCGCACGACGCCGACCTGCTCCGCGCGTTCCTGGACGGCCCGTCCCGCACCTGGCCGCTGATGATCGTCCGGCACGGGTCGGCGGGGGAGAAGCACGCGTGGCGCGAGCCCGACGAGCTGCGCCCCCTGGACGGGCGCGGCCGGGCGGAGGCGGCGGAGCTCGCCGCGCTGCTGCACGCCTTCGGCCCGGCGCGGGTGCTCAGCTCGGCGACGTCCCGCTGCCTGGAGACCGTCCTGCCGTACGCGCGCCGCATCCGCGCGGACGTGGTCACCGACGCCGCGTTCACGGTCGGCGAGACGGGCCCGGACCGCGCCCGGGAGCGGCTGCTCGGCCTGCTCGGCGACGGCGTCCCGACCGTCGTGTGCACGCACGGCGAGAACGTGTCGGAGCTGGTCGCGGGGCTGTGCCGGGAGCTCGGCGAGAAGGTCCCGGACGACCCGAGCCTCCACAAGGGCGAGTTCTGGGTGGCCCACATCGGCGAAGGGGCGCTGGCCGCCCTGGAGCGCCACACGCCCAAGTCCCGTTGAGCCGCGGCGAGCCGTCGCCATCCGGCCGTGCGAAAGTCGTCATCCGGCCGTTCGAAACGACGGCTCGCCGCCGACTCAACTTCAGAAGGCTGGGTGAGAAGGCGGGCTCAGAAGGCGGGGCCCAGCGTCTGGGACCAGGTCACCGAGAGCCTCTCGCGGGCGGTCTCCGCCTCGCAGCGCTCCCACCCGTACAGGACGCCGAGGTCGAACGCCTCGGACGGGTTCCGTGTGTGCGCGGCAGCCGCCTTGAGGTGCTCCATCGCGATGACGCCGTCCTGGTAGCCGCCCAAGACCTCCTGGATGCGCTTGGCGTCCTTCGCCACCCGCTTGGCCGCGACCCCCAGCACGGGCATGGCCAGCTCGGCGGCGTACCGCGCACGCTTGGCGGCCTTGCGGGTCTCGTGACGCGCCACCTCCGCGTCCTCGGCGATCGCGATGGACGTGTACGCGCGCGCCATCCGGTCCCAGGACCGCTTCACCAGGTCGGGCAGTTCCTTGCGCGCCTTGCGGTCGGCGTCCTCCGTCAGCGGCGGCTCCGCGATGAGACGGTCCAGCTCGTTCAGCACCGCGAAGTACCGGGGCTCCTTGAGCGCCGCGTTCATCCGCCTGTACGCGGCGCGCTCCTGGCGGGCCAAGTCGTCCAGCCACGCGGGCGCCGCCCCGCCCAGCCGCTCCTGGAACCGCATCCGCAGCACCTCCAGGTCGCGGACCTCGCCCAGCACCGCCGCGAGCCACCTCAGCTCCGGCCCGAGCGGTTCCGTGCGCGCCTCGTCCAGGACGGGCCGGTACGCCTTCAGCGTGCTGCGGATCCGGCGGACCGCCACCCGCATCCGGTGCACGGCGTCCTCCTCGCCCAGCCGCGCCTTCGGATCGAACGCCACGACGGCCTCGACCTGCGCCGCGAGGTACGCCATCACCGCGTCGCCCGTCGTCGCGGGGCCCTTCCCGTTGTCGATCGCCGCCACCAGCCGCGCCTTGCACGCGGCACGCGCGCGCGCCGCCTCCGACGGCGCGATCGCTCCACCGAGCAGCCGGCCGAGCTTCGACGACGACTTCGCGCGCCGCGCCCCCGCCTTCCGCAGCCGCTTGCCCGCCGCCTTGAGCAGTTCACCCGTCCCGTCCCCGAGTTCGACCTCGATCTCCCGCCATCGCTGCGCGGGGGCGTCCGCGGACGGCTCGTCCCGCACGTCCCGCACGTCCCGGCCCGTCACGAGGTCGTCGGCGACCTCCGCGAGCATCGCGCCGTCGCCCGCGTACAGCCGGACGACGGTCCGCCGCGTCTCCAGCGTCGCCACCGGGCGCAGCGGCTCGCCCCGCGTGTACGCCGCGACCAGCGCCGCCAGCCGCGCCGGCACGACCTTCGGGCGTCCGAGCGGAGCGCGCAGCTCCTCCTTGCCGTCCGGGCCCGCCGGCACCTTCAGATGCCATCCGGCGTCCGTCCCGCCGCGCCGCCGCCGCAGCGTGATCCCGTGCGCCGCGAGGCGCAGGTCGGCCGTGTCGAAGTAGCTCGCGTGCAGGTCGAAGGTCTCCGGTTCCCCGGCCGACGCCACCCCCGGCAGCCCGCCCAGCTCCGGAAGGACGAAATCGGCCCGGGCGTCGTACTTCTGCTCGATCTCCAAATGCCTTTCGGCCACGACCAGCTCCTTCGGGGAAGGTTCTTCGGGGGACGGCTCCAACGGCGGCGGGCACACCCAGATGTCCACCATTTCACGCCAAGGTGAACAGGAGCCGAAATCTTGACGGCCTACGATTCGTCCGTGCGCACCCTGGTCCTCTGGGACATCGACCACACCCTCCTTCACGCGGGCGGGCTGTCCGCGGACATCTACGCCGAGGTGTTCCACTGCGTCATCGGCCGCCCGGCCGAGCACGTCGCGCCGATGGCCGGCCGCACCGACCGCGCCATCACCACCGACACGCTCCGGCACCACGGCGTCGACCCCACCCCCGACGTCCTCGAAGCGTTCACCGACGAACTCGCCCTCGCCTTCGAAGCGCGCGCGCACGAACTCGCGGCCCGGGGCCGGACGCACGACGGCGCCCGCGACGTCCTGGAGGCCCTCGCCGCCCGCCCGGACGTGATCCAGTCCGTCCTGACCGGGAACATGGCGCGGATCGCCGCCTGCAAGCTGAAGGCGTTCGGCCTCGACGCGTTCCTCGACCTGGAGATCGGCGCGTACGGCATGGACGGCGTCGAACGTCCGCCGCTGGTGGAGCTCGCCCGCGAGCGCACCGCCGCGAAGTACGGCGAGCGGTTCGGGCCGTCGAGCACCGTGCTGATCGGCGACACCCCGCACGACGTCCGCGCGGGCCACGAGGGCGGCGCGCGGGTCGTCGCCGTCGCGACCGGGGCCACGTCCGCCGCCGACCTGCGGCTGTCCGGCGCCGACACCGTCCTGCCGGATCTGAGCGACACCGCCCTGGTCGTCGACCTCGTCCTCGGCGTCGCGCGCTAGCGTCCGCCGGCCTCCGGGCGGGGCGCGGCGGCGAGCGTGAGGCTGCCCGGCAGCGCCGCCACGGCGTCGCGGACGCGGGCGGCGAGATCGGCCACCGAGGGCGGCTCCACCGCAGCGGACGCCCACCCGCCGAGGGCGTGCCGCCACGCCGCGACCAGCATGTCGCCCGCGAGCCGGGGCCGCGCGTCGTCGGGCAGGTCGAGGCGCCGGTGCAGGACGTCCAGGACGGACCGGACGGTGTCCTCGCAGAAGTGCAGGCCGTGCGCGTCCATCGACGGCGTCACCTGGAGCAGCCGGTAGCTGCGCAGCGCCCGGCCCGCCCACTCCTCGTCCGCGACCCGCTCCAGCGCCGCGAGCAGCACCGACTCCAGCAGCCCGAGCAGCGGCCGGCCGTCGGCCGGGCACGTCTCCAGCTCGTCGAGGAAGGTGCGCCACAGGTCCTCCAGCGGCGCCATCGCGACGGCCTCCTTGCCGGTGAAGTACCGGAAGAACGTGCGCTTGGACACCTCGACCTCGGCGCACACCTCGTCGAGGGTGACCCCGCCGAAGCCGTGCTCGCCGAACAGGACCAGCGCGGTGTCGATCAGCGCCTGGCGGGTGCGCTGCTTCTTGCGCTCGCGCAGCGACGGTGCCGTGGTCATGCCCAGGAGTGTATCCGGGAAGCGAATGCCACTTGCAGGCGTATGCCACTCAGTGGCATAAATGGGTCTGTTCTCTTCTCGGAAGGTGTCACCTCATGCGTGCTCTGCTCATCGACCACTCGACGGCCTCCGGCCTGCGCCTCGGCGAGACCGCCGCGCCGGAGCCCGCGCCGCACCAGGCGCTGGTGCGGGTCCGCGCCACCTCGCTCAACTACGGCGAGGTCGCCCACGGCATCGCCGGAGCGCCGGACGGCGCCGTGCTCGGCTGGGACGCCGCCGGCGTGGTCGAGCGCGCGGCGGCCGACGGATCCGGCCCGGCCGCGGGCACCCCCGTGGTCACCCTCGGCGCGGACGGCGCGTGGGCGGAACTCCGCGCCGTCGACACCGCGCTGCTCGGCGCCGTCCCGCCGGATGCCGACCTCGGCGCGATCAGCACCGTCCCGGTCGCGGCGGCGAGCGCGCTCCGCGCACTGCGCCGGATCGGGCCGCTGCTCGGCAAGCGCGTCCTCGTGCTGGGCGCAACCGGAGGCGTCGGCCGGTACGCCGTGCAACTCGCCCGCCTGGGCGGGGCCCACGTCGTCGCGTCCACCGGCGATCCCGCCGCGCATGGCGACGCGCTGCGCGCGCTCGGCGCCGACGAGGTGGTCGCGCACCCCGAAAAGGTCGCCGAACCGGTCGACGGGGTCGTGGACAACGTCGGCGGCTCCCAGCTCGTCGCCGCTTTCGGCAGGCTCGCACCGCACGGCACCCTGATCGCGGTCGGCCACGGCACGGGCGAGGCGGAGACGTTCCCGTTCGGCGACCTCTTCGGCAACGACGGCCGGCACGACCGCTCCCTCGTCACCTTCTACCTGCTCGACGACGGAGACCTCGCCCCCGACCTGGCATGGCTGGGCGGCCAGGTCGCCGCCGGCCGGCTCGACCCGGGGATCTCCTGGCGCGGCCCCTGGGACGGGGCGGAGGAGGCCGTCGCCGCCCTCCTCGAACGCCGCCTGCACGGCAAGGCCGTCCTCGAGATCGGCTGACCCCGGCCGGGCCGGCCGCCCCGCGCGGCGGCCGGCCCGCGCGACGTTGCACCATGGGCCCATGGATGCGCACACCCTGTACCGGCGGTGGCTGTTCGAGGCGTGGTCCGGCGACTACGACGTCCTCGGGGAGATCCTCACGCCCGGCTTCGCCGGCCACTGGCCCGGCATGGACGTCCACGGCCCGGACGGCGTCGCCGAGCAGATCCGCCAGTCCCGCGCCTACTTCGCCGACATCGAGAACACCCTGGACGTCGGCCCCCTCGTCGACGGCGACCTGCTCGCCGCGCGCTGGACCTTCCACGGCTCCTACCAGGGCGGGATCCCCGGCACCACCGCCGAACCCGGCACCCGCATCGCGTTCGCCGGCCACGACCTCTTCCGCATGGAGGACGGACGCTTCGCCGAGTACTGGCCCATCTCCGACGCCCTAGGCATGATGCGCTCCCTCGGCGCCCTCTAAGGGATCTGGGTCTCCACCGCCTGAAGGACGAGCTTGAAGCCCTCGTGGCTGCGGGCGAACCCCAGCGAGTCATAGAAGCGGTGCGCGTCGCCGCGCCTCTTGTGGCTGGTCAGCTGGACGAGCGCGCACCCCCGCGCGCGGGCCCGCTCGATCGCGCTCTCCATCAGCGCCCGGCCGAGGCCGCCGCCGCGCCGGTCCGCGCGGACCCGCACCGCCTCGATCAGGGCCCGTTCGGCGCCGCCCTTGCCGAGCCCGGGGATGTAGGTCGCCTGCAGGCAGCCCACGACCGTCCCGCCGTCCACCAGCACCAGCACCTCGTTGCGCGGGTCGCGGTCGATCGCCGCGAACGCCCGCTCGTAGGCGTCCGTCACCACGACCGACGCCGGGTCCACGACCTTCTCCTCGTCCGCCAGCAGGGCCAGAACCGCGGGCAGGTCGGCCCGCGTCGCCGGACGCACACAGCGCATGCCGCCGACCCTATGCCGCCGGCCCGGCGCCGAAAGTCGTCGTCCCCAAGCCGGTCACTTCACCCGGGTCGCCGTGTCGGTACAGGTGACAGCGACCCCACGAAGGGACCAGCGATGCAGAAGATCGCCGTAGTGCAGTACAAGGCCCGTCCCGAGCGCGCCGACGAGAACCAGCGGCTGATCGAGAACGTCATGGACGAGCTGGAGCGCGACGACCCCGGCGGCGTCCGCTACGCCGCGTTCCGCCTGGACGGCGACACGTTCCTCCACGTCGTGGCCAACGAGGACGACCGCGACGTCCTGCCGTCGACCCCCGCCTTCCAGGAGTTCCAGCGCGAACTCCCCGACCGCATGGTCCCCGGCACCCTCACCCGAACGACCGCCACCCTCGTCGGCGCCTACCGCGTCCTCCCCACCCACCCCGCCCAAGCAACGACCACCGGCAGCTGAATGCGCGACGGGTGGGCCGACAGGCCCACCCTTCACCTCCGCAGACCAAGCGATACGCCTCCCGGAACTCACCCGTCCTGGCGACCCTGCCCACCGTCATCCCGACCGTCGCCGCCCACTCGGTGGAGGGCGTCGCTCAGGTCGGTGACGTGGGGGTGCGTCGGGTATCGCGCCCTCAGGATGCGGTGGACGTGCGCGACGTCGCGGAGGGTCTTCGTGCCGCCTGTCGCGCTGAGGACGCGGACGGCGGTGCGCAACTCGGCGACCGCCCGCTCCGGATCGCCCGCCAACGCTCGCGCCGACGCCGCCTTCACGCGGTACCACGCGACCCATTCGGAATCGCGGATCGTGTTCGGCATCGCTTCGATGCCGCTGGTGAGGAGGTCGGCGGCCTTGGCGTGCTCACCGAGGTATCCGTAGATCAGGCCGCGTTGCATGGTGAGCATCTCGGCGCCGTAGAAGTACAGGCCGTCCGGGTCGTCGGTGCCTCCGCGTCCGGCGAGGACGTCCTCGGCTCGGCCAACGGCCCGGAGCGCGCCCTGCCCGTCGCCCAGCAGGGCCAGGGCCCGGCCACGCTGCTGCGTTGCCACGGCTCGCGTGCTGGACGCCGTGGCGAGACCGGCGGCGGCCTCGGAAAGGCTTGCCATGTCGCCGTACTCGCCTTTCGCCCACGCCAGATGGCCGCGCATCGACAGCGCGGTCGCCGCCAGATCCTTGTCGTCGGCCTGCAGCCCCAGCCGGAGCGCCTGGTCGTAGAGGGGCTCGGCCGCGGCGTGTGCGTCGACCGCGGTGCTGAGCCACCCGTTGAACTGGGACGCCTCCGACGCGATCGCGAGGAGCCGTACGGCGAACGGGCCCCGGGCGCTGCGCAGCAGACGCATGATCAGCGCAAGGTGCGCCTGTGCCGCGCCCAGGACGGCGTGAGAGCCGATCACGTCCTCGACCCGCCGCTGGTTGGCGAGTGTGGCCGCCAGGCCGTCGATCACGACGCCGTCGAGCCGGGCCGGATCGCGCACCGCGAGCGCGAGCCGCTCGTGCTCGTCCGAGAAGGCGCGCCGAGCGTCATCGGGGGCGAAGAGGGCTTCTTCGGGGGTGTTGAGGGCGCGGGCGTAGAGGAGGCGGTAGCGGGGGCCTACGGCGTGCTCGCCGGCCTCGTGGCCGCGGATGGTGCGTTCGAGGTCGCGCAGGGACGGGAGGCGTTGCCGGAGGCGCTCGGGAGCGACGTCGCGGAACCGTTCGGCCAGGTCGGCGACGGTCAGGCCGTGCGCTTTCCGAGCGGCCCGCAGCCGGGCCCCCGCGCGTTTCTTCTAGGACACCGCAGTGCACCTCGTTCCGGATTTCCGCGGAGATGGTCCGTGTCCACGCTCATCTCCGATTATCACGGTGACCTGCGCCACCCGTCATCGATTCACTGAGAGTGATCGAATCGGCACCGAGCGAGGGAACGGCGGCGACAGATGACGGGCGCGAGGAGAGGTGGGCCGCCTGCGCTTTTCGCGTGGGACGTCGTCCTGCGCGAGGGAGGGGAGTGCGGCGTCACCGACGACCAGGCGGCCGCGCTCCGGCACGTCCGGCGGGCCCTTCAGGGGGCGGACGCCGGGGCGCGGGGACGAGTGCGCCTGGTGACCGTCGGCCTGTCGGGACGCGTCGAGTACGTCGAGCTGGGGATCGTCGCGGCGGCGCGGCGCGACGGCGGCGCGGTGGTGTGGGCGTGGTGACGGCGCCCGCCCAAGGACGGTCAGAGGGCGAGCCGCCAGGCGAGCCCTCTGGGCGGGGATTGCCTACTGCAGGTGGTACTTCATGCCCATGTGGGAGGGGCGGAAGCCGATCTTCTGGTAGAAGCGGATCGCGTCGGGGCGCTGGCGGTCGGTGGTGAGCTGGACGACGCGGCAGCCGCGGGCGCGGGCCTGGTCGATGGCCCAGGCGAGCATCGTCTGGCCGAGGCCGCGGCCGCGCTCGTCGGCCGCGATGCGGACGCCCTCGATCTGGGCGCGCTCGCCGCCGGTGTAGGTGAGGCCGGGGATGTAGGTGAGCTGCAGCGTGCCCGCGACCGTGCCCCCGACGTCCGCCACGATCAGGTGGTTGTTGGGGTCCTTCTCGATGGCGGCGAAGGCGGTGACGTAGGCCTCGGGAATCTTCTCGGCGAGTGTTTCGCGGGTCGCGCCCAGGGGATCGTCGGCCAGGAGCCGGACGATCTCGGGGAGATCGGCGGCCGTCGCCTCGCGAAAGGTCACTTCTTGATCACGCTGCACGTCACAAGGTTATCCGGGCGCTAAGTTGCAATGTTCACAACGACTTGTAGTACTACGGTTCGTAGTACTACGTTGGGTGGAGACCACCCCAGAGCGAACCGCCGGTGGCCTCCTCACCATGCCCCGCAGGGAGAAAGCCATGCACAACGACGAGAACGAGGAACACTGGACCGACCACGCCATCTGCCGCGGCGCGGATCCCGACCTGTTCTTCCCGATCGGCTACTCGGCGCCGGTGCTCCAGGCTCAGATGGACGCGGCGAAGGCGATCTGCGCGAACTGCCCGGTGAAGGCGGAGTGCCTCGCGTGGGCGCTGCGGGTGGGCGAGCCGGACGGCATCTGGGGCGGGACGACCCCGGAGGAGCGGCGCTACCTGCGCCGGACCGCGGAGGCCCCGGCGCGGCGCCGGCTGCCGGTGATCGTGGTCCGCGGCGACGCGTCCGAGTCCGAGCACGCCTCCGCCGCCTGAACCGGCCGCGCGCCGGCGGGCCCGCCCGGCGAACCGGTACAACCACAAGCACGGGAAGTGGACTACTTCACTGAACCGGTGGCGTCCTAGCGTCGGCGGCATGTCCACTCTCACCACATTGATGCACCAGGTTCCGCCTTTCATCCCCTCGGGTGCCGAGGCGATGACCGCGACGGTCGAACTGCCCCCGGGGGACCCGGGTACACCGCCGCACCGCCACTCCGGCCCCGTCTTCGGCTACCTGCTCGAAGGCGAGATGGTGTTCGAGCTGGAGGGCGAGCCCGAACGGGTGATCCGCGCCGGCGAGGCGTTCTGGGAACCCGGCGGCGACGTGATCCACTACCAGGCCGCCAACAACCTCGCCGACGGCTGGACCCGTTTCGTCATCGTCATGCTGGGCGTCCCCGGCGAGCCGATGCTGACCCTCGTCGACGAGGCGGAACTGCGCGCGCGCCGCGACCGCCGGGCGCCGCGTCCGGCCTCCCGCGCGGGGGCCTGAGGGCGCACGTCTTCGTGGCCGGCTCACCCGTGGTGGCGGGGCGGGGTCTCGGCCTGACCTGTCACCGCGTCGACGAGGCCGGCCAGGGCCTCCAGGGCGCCGTGCCAGGCGTGCGGGGGAGGGGTGGCGAAGCCGATGACGAGAGCCGCGCGGCGTTCGGGGGACGCCTCGTGCCAGTACCCGTCGGTGTGCAGGCCGTGCAGGCGGAGTCCCGCGTAGAGCCCGGTCTCCACCAGCGCCCGCTCCTCCCCGGCCGACCCGGCCGGGAGCAGGGCGTGCAGGCCGGCGGCCACCCCGTCCAGCGGGCGCGCCAGCCGGTCCGCCAGTTCCGCGCGCCGCCGCCGGTGGACGAGCCGGGCCCGCCGGACGTGCCGGTCGTAGTCGCCGCGTTCCAGCAGGTCGGCGAAGGCGAGCTGGTCGACGGCGGGCACCGCCGCGCCGAGGTCCTCCAGCGCGGCCAGCACCGGGTCGAGCAGCGCGGGCGGCACGGCGAGCCAGCCGAGCCGCATGCCCGGGGTCAGCGCCTTGCTGGCGCTTCCGGCGAAGACCACGCGGTCGGGGGCGAGCGCCTGCATCGCCCCGACCGGCTGCCGGTCGTAGCGGAACTCGCCGTCGTAGTCGTCCTCGATCACGAAGCCGTCCCGCCGGCGCGCCCACGCGGCGAAGGCCGCCCGGCGGGACGGCGCGAGCACCACGCCGCACGGGTACTGGTGGGCCGGGGTGAGGAGCACGGCCCCGGCCTGGTCCGGCAGGCCGGCGGGGTCGGCGCCGTCGCCGTCCACGCGCAGCGGGACGACGCTCAGCCCTGCCGCGCGCAGCAGGTCGCGGTGCCGGGGCAGGCCCGGGTCCTCGGTGGCCGCGCACCGGACGCCGATGCTCCGCAGGGCCCGTCCGAGCACCGCGAGCGCGTGGGTGAAGCCCGCGGTGATCACCACGGCTCCGGGGTCGGCGCGCACGCCGCGCGTGCGGGCGGCGTATCCCGCGATCGCGGCCCTCAGCACCGGCAGTCCGGCAGGTTCCGCATAGTCCCAGGCAGTCGGTGCGGCCGACGCCAGCGCCCGCCGCACCGCCGAGGCCCAGGCGGTCCGCGGGAACGAGCTGAGATCCGGGCGCCCCGGCCGCAGGTCGATGCGCGTGCCAGGGCGGCGCGCGGGCGGTTCCGTGTCCGGACGGGCCTCGACCGCGCCGACGGCGGCGACGCGGGTGCCCGACCCGGGCGTCCCCGACAGCCACCCCTCGGCCGTCAGCTGGGCGTAGACCTGGACGACCGTCCCCCGCGCGATGCCGAGATCGGAGGCGAGGGTCCGGCTCCCGGGCAGCCGGGTGCCCGGGCCGAGCCGCCCCGACCGCACCGCCGCGCGCAGGGCCTCCTCCAGGGCGCGTCCCACGCCGCCGCCCTGCGTCACGTCCAGGTGCAGATCGAGACCGGGTCCGTCCATCGCCACCTCCTCCGGACACTGTCCCGCGCCCGGCCGGAGGTCAGGGCAGCAGGGCGACCTTGCCGACGACGCGGCGGTTGAGCAGGTCGTCGAGGACCCGCGGCGCGGACGCGAGCGGCTCCGTGCGCGGCGCGACGGGGTCGAGGCGGTCCTCGGCCACCATGGCGAGCAGCTCGTCGAGAAGGGCGCGCTGCTCGGCGGGGTGCCTCATGGACCAGGCTCCCCAGTCGACGCCGACGATGGAGCGGTTGCGGAGCAGCACCTGGTTGAGCGGGAGGGACGGGATGTCCCCGGACGCGAATCCGATCACGGCGTAGCGGCCGCCCTCGCGCAGGGCGCGCAGCGCCGGGTCGGCGAGGGCGCCGCCGACCGGGTCGTAGACGAGGTCGACGCCGCCGTCCGACCAGGCGCGGGCGGCGGCCTTGACGTCGGCGGCGTCGACGGCGGAGTCCGCGCCCGCGGCGAGGGCCGCCCGGCGCTTCTCCTCCGACGACGCGACCGCCAGCACCCGGGCGCCGAGGGCCGTCGCGACCTGGACGGCGGCGAGGCCGACGCCGCCGCCGGCGCCGAGGACGAGGACGGTCTCGCCGGCGGCGAGGGCGGCGCGGTCGCGCAGCGCGAACAGGGCGGTGCAGTAGCTCTGGGTGAAGGTCGCGGCGCGCGGGGCGTCCAGCTTGTCCGGGAGCGGCACCGCCGCGGCGGCGGGGACGGCGACGTGCGACGCGAAGCCGCCGAGCCCGCACATCGCGAGGACGCGCGTCCCGTCCGGGAGGGTGCCGGCGACCTCGCTGCCGGGGACGAACGGCAGCGGCGGCTTGATCTGGTAGCGGCCCTGGACGAACAGGGCGTCGACGTAGTTGACGCCGGCCGCCTCGACGGTGAGCAGGACCTGGCCGGGGCCGGGCTCGACCGGGGCGGTGTCCTTGACGGCGAGGGAGCCGAGCTCCTCGCAGATCGCAGCGCGCATCCGTCCACTATGCCGGAAACCGAATAGCGTTCACCATCGGGCACCTTCGTGGGGATATGTACGTTGACCCCGGTGACGGCAGGATCGATCGGTCATACGGTGGCGACATGAGCTACACCCCCGACAGGCAACGCTCCGACGGGCTCGTCAAGGCCGGCACGCGCGCGCTGTCGGCGGCGGTGCTCATCGGCTCGGTGACGGTCGTGATGTGGGTCCTCGAGGGCATCGACGTGCTCGACAACGGCGCGCTGGACCAGTTCGGCATCCAGCCGCACGACGTCGACGACCTTCCGGACATCTTCACCGCGCCCTTCATGCACGCGGGCTTCCCGCACCTGATGGCCAACACGATCCCGTTCGTGATCCTCGGGTTCATCGCGGCGGCGCGGGGGATCGCGAAGTTCCTGGCCGCAAGCCTGATCATCATTGTGGTCGGCGGGCTCGGCGTGTGGTTCTTCAGCTCCGCGAACACGCTCGGGTCCAGCATTCTGATCTTCGGTTTCTTCGGCTACCTGGTCGGGCGCGGGATCTTCGAGCGGCGGGTGCTGGACGTCGTGATCGCCGTGCTGGTGGTCGCGGTCTACGGGACGATGCTGGTCGGCGTGGTCCCGAACGACCCGACGATCTCCTGGCAGGGCCACCTGTTCGGGCTGATCGGCGGCGTGCTGGGCGCCTGGTTCCTGCGCCGGAGCCGCGTCGAGCGCCCGGAGGTCGCCCGCGGGGTGTGAGGCCGGCCGCCGGTCACCCGCCGGGTGTGAGGTCGGCCGTCTCCGCTTCGAGGCGCTTGGGACGGGACGGGGCGTCCTCGTCGGGCCGTTCGGCGCTGCGGGCCGTCAGGGCGGCCAGGCCGAAGGCGACGGGGATCCACGCCATCGCGGACAGCCGCGGCAGCTCGTCGACGAGCGGGTGCAGCGAGGCGATCGCCGCGCCGGTGAGGCCCGCGGCGGCGACGGGCCAGGCGGCGTCCCAGCGGACGCGGGAGACCAGGCCGGCGGCGGCGAACAGGAACGCGGCCGGGATCAGCGGGTTCTCCAGCATCGCGGGGCCGATGTCGCCGCTCCACAGCTTCCCCGCGGCGGCCGAGAGCCGGTGCCACGGGTCGGGTACGTCGGGATGCCGGAAATGCCTGGTGAAGGTGTCCTGGAGCGTCTCGTGGACGCCCGGCAGGTGCAGGGCGGAGCCGATCCACAGGTTGCCCGCCAGGACGAGCGCGGCGACGCCCGCGACGGCCAGGAACGCCCGCCGCGACGCGAAGACCGGGAGCAGGAGCACGGCGCCCACCGCGAGCGCGGCGGCCAGCACGACGCCGTTGGCGGGCTTGACGACGCACAGCAGCGCGAGCGCGGCGGCCAGCAGCGCCGATCCCGCGATCGCGGCGCGTTCGCGCAGCACCAGCACGGCACCGGTCAGCGCGAGCATCACGCCCAGCATCATCGGCGCCTCGGCGAGCAGGCGGCTGCCCCAGAAACCGGTCGGGAGCAGGAAGAACAGGGCCTCCGCCACCAGGGCCTGGAGGGGCCGCAGCCCGATCGCCAGCGCCAGCAGGACGGCCGCGAGGCCGCACGCCACCCCCAGCGCGGCGGTCGCGGCGCTGAACCCGGCCGTGCCCATCACCCGGACGAACGGCACCGTGAGCAGCGGGTAGCCCGGGCGCGAGGTGAAGATGCGCTGGAAGCGCTCCGGCGCCACGCCGGGCAGGGCGGTCCGGTACCGGACGCAGTCGGGCCGCGTCCCCGGCGGGCGCGAGGGTCCCCGCATCAGGCCGCCGCAGGTGATGTCCGCCGCGGCGCGGTCGGCGGCGGGCTCCGACCAGCCCGCGTACCGGAACGCGTCGCGCGCGTACCAGAAGGTGTCGGGCGTGGCGGTGGCCGCGGTCCCCGACCAGCGCAGCAGCCACAGCCCGGACCCGAGCAGGACCGCGACCGCGACGAGCAGCACCGCCCGCGCCCAGGGCCGGTCGAGCGGGTGCGGTGCCGCGACGTCCGCGAAGCGCACGCGCCAGGACGGCCACACCGCCGGGAGCCAGCGGCGGCGCCACGTCTGCGGCACGCGGGACGGCGGCCGGTGCGTCCCGCCGGGTTCCGGGCCGTCGCCGGGGATCCGGCGGCCGGCGTCCTCAGGCCGTGAATAACTCTGCGTCACGGGCCGGGCACTGCCCGGCCGCGCGCACGGCAAGCGAGTTATGCGGATCTATCGGAATTATTTGGACATCCCTATAACCCCCCAGACCGCCGGGAACCCGCTAGTTCGGACGTACGGTCACGTCCGACACGACGGCGTCGCGGGGCGTCTCCAGCGCGGCGACCAGCACGCGCGCCACCGTGCCGGGCGCCGCGAAGTCGTCCTCCGCGTACGGGTGGCCCTCCTGCGCGCGCACCTTCCGCTGCATCTCCGTGGCCGTCCGCCCCGGATAGACGGTCGTGACCCGCAGCGACGGCTCCTCCGCCCGCAGCGAGTCGGCGAGCGCGCGCAGCCCGAACTTGCTCGCCGCGTACGCCGACCACTCCGGGTTGGCGCGCAGCCCGGCGGTCGAGTTGACGAAGACCACGTGGCCCTCGGCGGCGCGCAGCGCGGGCAGCAGCAGCCGCGTCACCTCGGCGGCGGACACCAGGTTCACCGACAGGTGGTCCATCCACTCGTCCGCCTCCAGCTCGGCGACCGGCGACAGATGGACGACCCCCGCCGCGTGGACGACGCCGTCGAGCCGGCCGGGCAGCTCCGCCCCCGCGAGCACCGCCTCGATCCGCCGCGGCTCGGTGAGGTCCAGCGGGACCGTCGTGATGGACGCGCCCGACGCGGCGGTGGGCGGCGCGCCCGGCGCGATCGCGATGGACTGGGTGGCGGCGTGCGCGGCGCCGGTGCGCAGCTTCCCGGCCAGCTCGGCCAGCCGGTCGGGGGAGCGGCCGGTCAGGACCAGGTCGTGCCCGCGCTCGCGGAGCAGCTCCGCGACCGCGGTGCCGATGCCGCCGGTCGCCCCCGTGATCAGATACGTGCCCATGGGGCCCCATTCTCCTTGATCCCCCGGCCTCCGTGGACGCGCGGGCCACCACTCAGTTCGGGCGCAGGACGCGGGTGACGCCCGCGATGAGCGCGGTGGCGAGCACCCACCCGGTCGCGATCAGCGCGTAGGCGACCCAGCGGGACCAGTTCTGCGGGTCGAACGCCTGCTGCTGCCCGAACGTGTCGATCGGGATCAGCAGGTCGAGGCTGTAGACGAGCGCGTGGAAGTGCGGCTGCTCCGCCGGCTGCTTGATCCCCTTCGGATGGTCGAGGGAGAACACCGTGGTCCCGACGGCGAGCAGCACCGCGAACCACGCGAACGCCAGCCACGGCCGGTACCCATAGCCGACCGTCCAGTCCAGGACGAGGTTCCACACCCGGCTGACCGCGTGGACCTTCCGGCGGCGCGCGCGCAGCTTGGCGAGCTGCACCTTGCGGGCCAAGACGTCGTGGCCGATGCCGTGGTACCAGGCGGCGAGCTGCTCGTACGGCTGGAGGTGGAACTCGGGATCGCGCGACACCCAGCTCAGCCGGTCCTTGAACCCGCCGCCGCGCAGCGTCTGGTACGTCAAGCCGTTCAGGTACAGCTCGTCCGGCCAGATCGACGGATGGTCCATGATCAGGTCGATCTTCGAGTACGACAGCGACACCCGGCCCTTGATCTTCTCCGCCGGCCACAGCAGCAGCTCGTCGCAGACCATGTGGCTGGCGTGCAGCGCCATCCGCGCCGGGTCGGCGGAGTCGAGGATCCCCTTGGAGAACGACAGGATGCCGTTGAAGCGGGCGCTGCGCAGCCGGACCGTCCCGATCGCGCGGAAGCCGGCGCTGAACTCGCAGGTGTTCTCGACCACCATGTTCTGCCCGTCCAGCGCGATCCGCCCCGGGTTGGACAGCGTGGTGCCCTCCATGAACAGCCCGCCGTTCATCTTCGCGCCGACGAACCGGACCCCGCCGGTGATCTCGGCGTTCCGGGCGAACAGCCCCACCTCGACGACCATGCTGCCGCTGAACAGCGCCCACTTGTCCGGCGCGGACGCGGTGATGCGGGTCCCGTTCATCCGGAACCCGCCGAGCAGCTGCGCGCGCGGCAGCCGCACCTCGCCCTCGATCTCCGAGCCGGACAGGCTGAGGAACCCGTCCGCCTGGAGGCCGCCGCCGTCGAAGCCCGGCATCCGGCACTCGGCGAACCGCAACTGCCCGGTGCGCGCGTTCGACAGGCGCGGCGCCTCGACGAGGCGGCACCGCTCCAGCCGCAGCGGATGCTCGACGGTGCCGTTCGACACGTCCAGGCACCCGGTGATGTACGCGCCGGTGAGCCGGACGGCGGCGACGGCGCCGGTCCGGGTCTCGCCCGCGCCGAGGAGGAGCCGGTTGATGACCTCCGCCCGGACGATCCGGTCGGGCAGCGGCCCGGCGGGACGGTCGTCGCCGAGGACGACGCGCGCGCCGGTCGGGAACGCGGCCCACAACCGGCGTTCTGCGGCGCTGAGGCCGGGCGGTTCGCTGGGGCCGGGCGGTCCGCTGAGGCCAGGGGGGTGGGGCACGGGAACCCTTTCTACGGGGAGACCCCCTCCGCGATCAACACCGCGGAGGGGGTCCGCGTCGTCCCCCCAGGTCAGGGCTAGAAGAAGCCGCGGCGGCGGCCGGCCTCCTGGAGGAAGCCGTCCAGCTCGCGCTCCCAGTCGGTGTGCTCGACGGTCGCGTAGTCGACGGTGAAGCGGCTGAACGCGTCGTGGCCCTCGGTGAAGACGCCGCCGCGCTTGTCCAGCTCCAGGACGACCTCCATCGACTGCGGGTACGACACGAACGTCACTTCGAGCTGGTTGATGCCGTGCGCGTAGTGGTGCGGCGGGTGGAACTCGATCTCCTGGTAGAAGGGCAGCTCCTGGTGCACGCCCCAGATGCGGCCCTTCTCGCAGTCGGCGTTGCGGAAGTGGAAGCCGAGGTTGGAGAACGCCGCGAGGATGCGCTCCTGCGCGGGCAGCGGGTGCACGGCGATCGGGTCGAGGTCGCCCGGGTCGAGGGCGCCCGCGACCTCCAGCTCGGTGGCGATGCCGACGGTGGTGCCGTGCAGCGGGTGCCCGTACATGTGGGTGAGCGGCGCCTCCCACGGGATCGGGAACTGGAACGGGACGCTGTGCCGCATCCCCTCCTCCAGCTTGAAACCGCCCGCGACCGGCATCTTCGAGTACTCGATGTTGGAGGTGTACTCGCTGTCGTCCGTCTCGACCTCGACCCGGGTGCGCAGCGCGAGGTTCACCGACTTGATGTCGGAGTTGTACTGGCCGCCGACGATGACGACCTCGCCCGTCACGAGCCCGCCCGGGGTGGTGTTCGGGTCGTGCAGGGTCGTCTCGATGGAGGGCCCGCCGATGCCCATCGCCTGCCGCAGCTTCTTGAAGACCAAGGTCCGTCCTCCTGTGTCCGAGCACCCCCGGTGCTCCCGTCGTCGCATAGACGCGCTTACGGGAGATTACGTTCCTTAACGGCAGGTCGTAAGGCGAATCAGTGGCCCCCACCGGCCAGGTTGAGGCCGATGACGCCGAGGATGATGCAGGCGAGCGCGCCGATCTTCATCGCGGAGACCTGGTCGCCCATCACCAGCATCCCTAGGGCGGCGGTGCCGACGGCGCCGATCCCGACCCAGACGGCGTACGCGGTACCGACGTCCAGCGACTTCAGCGCATGGCTGAGCAGGCCGAAACCGGCCACGGCGAAGACGAGGAATCCGAGGGACGGCAGCCACTCGGAGAAGTTCTTGCTGGCCTTCAGGCACAGCGCCATCGCGACCTCGAACAGGCCCGCGAGGATGACGAGGATCCACGCCATGGTGACTCCCGGATGCGTGAGACGGCACGGTCACGCGTCGTCTTCACTTTCCGGGTACGGCGCACCTCGTCCGGGACGGCCCGCTCAGGGGCCCTCGACCGCGTCAACGGCTCCGCGGTGCGGGGTGTTCCCGCCGGTGGCCGATGTCACCGGCGGGAACCTCGAAACGCAGCGAACGCGGGGAACGCGGGGAAAGCGGCCTCAGGAGCGTCCCAGCGCGCGGTACTCCCAGCCGGCGGCCCGCCAGCGCTCGGCGTCCAGCGCGTGCCGGCCGTCCACGATCCGCTTGTGCCGGACGACCTGCGCCAGCGCCTCCGGATCGATCTCCTTGAAGTCCGACCACTCGGTCAGCAGCACGACCACGTCGGCGTCCTGGGCGACGTCGAGCGCGCTGTCGCCGTAGCGCAGCTCCGGGAACGCCCGCCGCGCGTTGTCGAGCGCGGCCGGGTCGAACACCCGGACGTGCCCGCCGAGCCCGTGCATGGTGCGCGCCACGTCCAGCGCGGGCGCGTCCCGGATGTCGTCGGAGTTCGGCTTGAACGCCGCGCCCCACGCCGCTATTCGCTTGCCGGAGATCCCGCCGAGCATCTCCCGGACGAGGTCGACGGTGCGGGCGCGCCGCCGCCGGTTGATGTCGTCGACCTCGCGCAGGAACGACACGGCCTGCCCGACGCCGAGCTCCTCCGCGCGGTGCGCGAACGCCCGGATGTCCTTCGGCAGGCAGCCGCCGCCGAAGCCGAGGCCCGGCTTGAGGAACTTGCCGCCGATCCGGTCGTCCAGCGCGAGCGAGTCCGCGAGGTGCTTGATGTCGGCGCCGACCGCCTCGCAGACCTCCGCCATCGCGTTGATGTAGGAGATCTTCGTGGCGAGGAAGGAGTTCGCGGCGACCTTCACCAGCTCGGCGGTCGCGAGGTCGGTGCGGACCACCGGGGTGCCGAGGTCGAGGATCGGCCGGAACGCGGCCTCCAGCCGCTCCAGCGCCCAGTCGGACGCGACGCCGAACACCAGCCGGTCGGGGCGCATCGTGTCGTCCACGGCGAAGCCCTCGCGCAGGAACTCGGGGTTCCACGCCAGCTCGACGTCCTCGCCCGCCGGGGCGAGGTCGTGGAGGACGCCGGTGATGCGCTGGGCCGTGCCGACCGGCACCGTCGACTTCCCGACGACCAGCGCGCGCCGGGTGAGGTTCGGCGCGAGCGCGCGTACCGCCGCGTCGACGTAGGTGAGGTCGGCGGCGTCGGATCCCGGCTGCTGCGGCGTCCCCACGCACAGGAAGTGGACGTCGCCGAACTCGCCGGCCTCCTCGAAGGAGGTGGTGAACCGCAGCCGCCCGGACTCCAGCGCCTTGGTGAGCAGCTCCGGCAGGCCGGGCTCGAAGAACGGCACCTCGCCGGACGCGAGCCGGTCGACCTTCCGCTGGTCGACGTCCACGCCGAGGACCTCGAAGCCCAGCACGGCCATGCAGATGGCGTGCGTGGCGCCGAGGTAGCCGGTGCCGATGACGGTGAGCCGCGGGGACTCCGTCGGGTTCATTGCGCTTCTCCTTCTTCACAGCTGACGGAAGAGACGGCTCCCGATGGCTCTAGGAGCACTTGCCCTTGTTGGTCAGTCGGCCGCCGGTGACGCGGTTGTCGCAGGCGACCGTGTTGCCGTCCGAACCGAGGAAGATCCCGACGCCCTTGCCGCCGCCCAGGTCGATGACGTTGCGGCGGAAGACGTTGCCGGTCCCCCAGCCCTTGTACTCCTCGTGGGTCTGGAAACCGTCCTTGAGCGTTCCGGCCCCGCGGTTGCCCTCGATGACGTAGCCGTTGCCCTTGGCGTCGACCCACGAGTCGTTGACGCTCCCGCCGGAGAGCTGCGAGCCGTCGAAGACGTTCCCGACGAGCCGGCCGCCCGACGTGCCCTCCTTGATGTCCACCGCCTCCGCGGTCGCGGTGATCCGGTTCCCGGCGACGAGGTTGGCGTCGCTCGCGTCCGGCCTGCCCTGAGTGACCTGGCCCCAGTTGTTGTGCGACGAGCCGAGGTACACCCCCTCGCCGAAGCGCGGGTTCGCCCGGCCCGTCCGGGTGATCATGTTGTACTGCACCGCGTTGCCGGTGCTGAAATCGCGCAGGTGGACGGCCTCGTCGCCGACGTCGTGGACGGTCAGCCCCTGCACGACCGTCCCGCTGGTCCCGTCGAGCATGACGCCCTTCTGGCTGCGGGTGACGGTGAAGCCGATCAGCCGCCAGTGGCTCGCGTTCTGCAGGTGGAAGCCGTAGCCCTTGGAGAGGGCGCCGCCGTCCAGCACCGACCGCGGCGTCCCGCACACGAAGATCGGTTTGGCGCGGGTGCCGGACCTCTGGCTGGAGAACTGGCCCGCGTAGCGGCCCGGAGCCAGCCGGATGACGTCACCGGGCGCGGCCGTGTTCAGCTTCTCCTGCAACTGGACGGCGCCGTGCACGGTCACGGTCGCCCTGGGGCACGCGATCCGCTGGTACGACGACGGCAGCGGCATCGCCGGCGCCGGCTGCCCGAGCCCGGTCCCCGAGCCGGTCCCCGAGCCCGCCCCGGCCCCGGCCCCGGCGCCCGCACCGGCGCCCGCGCCCGCGCCGTTCCCCGTGCCGGCGGGTGCGCCCTTCCCCGTCCCGGGGAAGGGGTCGGCCTCGGCGGCGTTCTTGCCCTTGCCGCCGCCCTGGGTGGCCAGCACGACCACGGCGCTGGTCGCGACGGCCCCGACGGCCAGCACCCCGGCGAACTTCACATCGATCTTCACGGTTCACCCCCGCCCCGCGGCACGCGCCCCCGCGCGTCAGGAGCACTTGCCCTTCGCGGTGAGCTGCCCGCCGGTCACCTTGTTGTTGCAGGCGATCGTGTTGCCGCCGACGGTGTCGTTGATGCCGACGCCCTTGCCGCCGTCCAGGTTGATCGTGTTGTTGCGGAAGGTGTTGCCGGTGCCCCAGCCGTTGATGATCTGGTGCACCTGGAAGCCGTCCGCGGGCGTCTTGTCGCCCTTGTTGCCCTCGATCAGGTAGCCGTTGCCCTTGACGTCGACCCACGAGTCGTTGTGCTTGTCGCCGCCGGTCCGCGACCCGTCGAACACGTTGTTGAGGATCTTGCCGCCCTTCGTGCCCTCCTTGATGTCGACCGCCTCCGCGGTGGCGCGGATGACGTTGCCGCGGACCACGTTGTTGTCGCTGTTGTCGACCTTGCCGCCGGAGACCGACTTGAAGTTGGACTGCGCGGTGCCGAGGTAGACGCCCTCGCCGAACTTCTCGCGCCGCAGCCCGGTGTTGAAGATCTTGTTGTACTGGATGGTGTTGCCGGTGGAGAAGTCGCGCACGTGGATGCCCTCGTCACCGATGTCGTGCACGTTCAGGCCCTGGATGACCGACCCGTTCGTGGTGTCGCCGACGACGCCCTTCTGGCTGTTCTGGACGGTGAAGCCGATCAGCCGCCAGTAGTTCGCCTTGTCCAGGTGGAAGCCGTAGCCCTTCTTGACACCGCCGCCGTCGATGACGGACCCCTGCTCGCCGCACAGGAAGATCGGCTGCTGCTGCGTGCCGGACGCGGTCGCGACGAACTTGCCGACGTACTTCCCGGGGTTCATCTTGATGACGTCGCCGGCCTGCGCGCCCTTCAGCGCCTGCTGGAGCGAGTTCGCGTCGCCGACGGTCTTGGTCGGCTTCGGGCAGGCGACCTTCCCGCCGCCGTCGGGGACGGGCAGCGTCAGCGGAGCGCCGGCCTGCGCGCCGCCGCCCGCGCCGCCGTCCCCGTCCCCGTCGCCGGAGCCCTGGTCACCGCCCTGGTCGCCGCCGCCCTGCGGGGCGGGGCTGATCCGGCCGTCCGCGGACGTCTTCTTCGAGTCGTCCCCGCCGCCCCCACTGGTGAAGAGGATCACCAGCCCGGCCGCCACCAGCGCGCCGACCGCGAGGCCGATGAGGAACTTGACGTCGATCTTGATCGTCATGCTGAACTACTCCTTGGATGACCGCTCTGGTGCGTCGTGCCGCCGTGGGCGCCGGGCTAGCGTCCCGCGCGCGCACCGACTCGCTGACCGTCCTGGGAGGGGACGGTATCGGCGCGGCGGAGCAGCCGCACGGGCCGTTCCTCGAGCTTGTCCTGCGCCGAATACGGGTGGGCGCCGAGGCTGCCGATGCGCAGCCGCGTGCCGCGGGACCGGAACATGGAGATGGCCACCAGCAGGAACACGCCCGCCCAGATGACGTTCATCGGCTTGAAGATCCGCTTCAGCCAGGTCACGAAGCCCGCGGTCTTGTGCCATCCCTTGATGTTGTTGTTGGCGTTCTGGTACTTGCCCGTGGCCCGGTCGAGGTCCATCACGCTCGTGCCGGCGCCGCTCAGGGTGTTGCCGGTGATGACGGACCCGGTGACGTCGCCGCGCAGCGTGATCCCGTGCCGGTGCGCCGACTGCACCGTGTTGCCGTTGAAGGTGCCGTTGGCGTCGCGGACGTACAGGGCGGTCTTCCCGCCGGTGACGACGTTGCCGGACACGGTCGCGGCCGCCATCCCGTCGCGGACGACGATTCCCTGCCGGGAGAAGCCCTTGACCTGGTTCCCGGCGATCTGGATGCGGGTGCCCTTCTCGCGCGCCACGATGCCCATGTCGCCGCCGGTGATCTGGCTGTTCTGCACGGCGACGCCGGTGCCGCCGAGCAGTTCCACCCCGTAGCGCCCGTTGTCCTTCGCGACGCTGCTGCTCACCAGGTTGTTGCCGAAGCTGGTGATCGCCTCGCCGGACGCCGACGGCCCCTCGGCGAGCGGCTCGCCGTTCAGCGTGAACCCGTTGCCGCCGTTCCCGTTCGACGTGCAGTTGGTGACGCGGACGCCCTCGGTCCCGCGCGACAGCACGAAGCCGTCGCCGCGGCTGGCGGTGACGGTGGTGTTCTCGATCGTCGCGTTCTTCGCGAACCGGTGCAGCAGCACCCCGTCGACCAGGCTGTTCCTGATGGCGGTGTTGGTGATCTGCACCTGGTTGGACGCGGTGACGAACACCCCGTAGGCGTCGCCGTCGAAGCGGGAGTGGTCGATCGTCCCGCTGACCAGGCTCGCCGCCGGGACCTCGAACGTGCCGCCCCTGCCGGCGGCGCCCGCCGGGGTGACCTGGACCCGCTGGCGGTCGCCCTGGGTCGCCTCCTGCTGGCCGTCCGGCAGCTGCACCCGGTGCGCGGGCCCGGCGTCCGACAGCTCGGCGGACGAGTCCGGGCGGTCCGAGCCGGTCAGTGCGACGCCGCCGGTGCGGCCGCTCCAGAACCCGAGGTCGGACGCCTGCGTGTAGTGCATCTCGAACGTGCCGCCGATCGCGCGGATGTAGGCGCGGCCGTCGGCGACCTGCGTGTCCGGCTTGTTCGTGTCGTCGTTCCAGCTGGTGAAGCGGACCGGGTTCTGCGCCGACCCGTTGATGCGGACGGTGCCGCCCGCGCTGACGATCGAGGTGAACGAGCCGGGCACGCTGCGCATCCGGATCGTCAGCGGCCCGGTGGAGCTCTGCAGGATCAGCTTGCCGCCGGCCGCGACCATGATGTTGACGCTGAGCAGGTAGGAGCCGTCGCTCTGCTTCTGGAAGTCCTGCCCGGCCAGCTTCTGCAGCTCGGAGACGTAGTACGGCTGCCGGCGCTGCGGCAGCATGAGCGTCCGCCCGGTGGCCGAGGTCATCAGCCGCGGCTGGCGGGCCGCCGCGGCGGCCGCGCCGCCGCCCGCGAGGTCGGACTCCTGCTTCGCGCGGATCTGCATGACCCGCAGGTCCTCCTGGTCGACCAGCGTCGACTGCTGTCGCGCCGCGCTCGGCGCGACGTCGTCGACGCCCGGCAGCCCGGACCCCTGCTGGGAGTAGACGCGGTAGGCGTACGTGCCGCCGCCCGCGAGGCCCAGGACCAGCAGCGTCACGACGACCTTGCCGGCGCCGCCCTTCTTCTTCCCGGGCGCGGCGCCGTGCCGCGGCCCCGCGGGCCCGGCCGGTGCCGGAGTCGGCCCGCTCATGTCAGACACCCCTTCGTTGCGGCTGCGGGACGCCGCCGCGCGGCGTCGGGTGCGGCGGCGTCGCCGGCGGCGGCACCGGGCGCGGGCCGGTCGTCTGCGACGCGTGCGGCGCGACCGGCTGCGGCACCGCGGGCCGCGGCACGTTGCCGGGGACCGTCGGCGAGGCGGACGGCCC
>NZ_JBEYYT010000048.1:0-37477 GCF_040645715.1 Spirillospora sp. NPDC046719
CCGGCCGCGCCGCCCAGCTGCGGGGCGCCGAACACCACGGTCCGGTCGCCGAGCGGGCGCGCCGGGGGCTCGCCCCGCTCCTCGGGGGCCTGGCGGCCCTCGTCCTCCGGCAACGGCCGCTGCGGTCCCTGCGTGCCGTCATTCTCGGTCATCGTCGGGCTCCTTCAGCGCCGTCGTCCCGGGGCTCCTCAGTCCCGGTCGCCCGGGGATCCGCTGGGCGGTTCCCCGGACCTGTCACTCGTCTCGCCCCGTGGCGGTCTGGCCGCCCGTGGGCGTTCTGGCCCCCAGCCTGCCCCGATCGCCGGTGGTATCGCAAATCATCGCCCAAGATAGACGTCCGGCGCCCCCGTTCCGTTCCGACCGGGGGCGCCACCTGCGGGAACGTCCGGGCGGTGGTTCAGTTGTGCCCGCGCACCGGGTGCGGCCGGTACGGCGCCTCCAGCCGCTCCACGTCCTTGTCGTCCAGCACGAGCCCGGCGGCCGCGACGGCGTCGTCGATATGCGCGACCTTCGTGGCACCGACGATCGGGGCCGTCACGCCGGGCCGTCCGAGCAACCAGGCGAGCGCGACCTGCGCCATGGGGACGCCCTTCTCCCCCGCGACCTCGCGGACGACGTCGACCACGTCGAAGTCGGCCTCCTCGTACATCATCTCGCCGTAGGCGTCGTTGCCCGCCCGGACGGTGTTGGTGCGCCCGCCGCGGTCGCGGTTGCCCGCCAGCCGGCCGCGGGCGAGGGGGCTCCACGGCAGCAGCCCGACGCCCTGGTCCGCGCAGAGCGGGTTCATCTCCCGCTCCTCCTCGCGGTACAGCAGGTTGTAGTGGTTCTGCATGGTCACGAACTTCGTCCAGCCGTGCTGGTCCGCCACGTGCTGCGCCTTGGCGAACTGCCACGCGAACATGCTGGACGCGCCTATGTACCGTGCCTTGCCCGCGCGCACTACGTCGTGGAGGGCCTCCATCGTCTCCTCGATGGGCGTTCCATAGTCCCAGCGATGGATCTGGTAGAGGTCCACGTAGTCGGTGCCCAGGCGCCGCAGGGAGTCGTCGATGCCCGCCATGATGTGCTTGCGGGACAGCCCCTTGTCGTTGGGCCCGTCGCCCACGGGAAGGCAGACCTTGGTGGCGAGGACGTAGTCCTCCCGGCGCGGGAACAGTCTCGCCAGCAGATGGCCGGTGATGATCTCGCTCACACCGCGCGAGTACATGTCGGCGGTGTCGAAGAACGTCACACCGGCCTCGACGGCCCTGCGCACGATCGGCTCCGCGGCCTCCTCGTCCAGCGCCCAGGGCCGTTGCGCGGGGTCGCCGAAGCTCATCATGCCGAGGCAGATCCGCGAGACCTTCGTCCCGGTCGTCCCGAGCCGCACCTGTTCCATGTGTCTCTCCTCTCGGTTCACCGCCCTCCACGATGCAGAGCGGCCCCGCCGATGGCCAACCCGTTTTCGCCGACGGCCACGGTGAGTCACCCCGGCGAAGAACGCGCAGGAGCGCGACGCCCCGCCCCGCTGACACGGAAGGGCCCGCTGACATGGAAGGGCCCGCTCCCCTGGAGCGGGCCCTTTCCGTGTGCGTCGGTCAGTCGAACCGATCAGCCGAACCGGTCAGGCGAAGGCGTGGCACTCCACCTCGGCTCGCGCGTGGGTCATTCCCAGCTTGACGTACTTCTCCGCGCAAGCGCGCTGCTTGGCGTTGAGGTCGATCTTGCCGCACTCCTTGACGCTGGAGTAGGTGCGGCAGTCCTGCTGCGTCGCCCGGTCGCTCCCGGACGGCTGGGCGGCACTCGCGGTGCCGACCCCGCCGAGCACGACGGCCGCGGCGAGCAGCGTTGCGGTCATGACCCTCTTCATACGATTTCCTCCCCCGACGCGACTTTAGCCAGCAACTGGGTCGTCCCCGGGCACAGCACCGCAAAACACGCTCAAAGGTCAAGAAAACCGACGAAACCGCAGGTAGATCGCGTGGACGCGCCCGGCGCGGGCGCGGACGACGCCGCGAACGCGGAAGGCCCCTCCCGCCGCAGCGGAAGGGGCCCTCGCCACCGGGGACGCGTCCCCGATTCAGGTGTTACCGGTTGTACTGGCCGAAGTCGTACTCCTCCAGCGGCACGGCCTCGCCGGAGCCCTGCCCGAAGGCGTACTCGGCGCCGTCGTCGTAGGAGCCGACGGAGTACACCGCCGCCTTCGCCTCCTCGGTCGGCTCGACCCGGACGTTGCGGTACTGCGGCATGCCGGTACCGGCCGGGATGAGCTTACCGATGATGACGTTCTCCTTGAGGCCCAGCAGCGGGTCGCTCTTGGCGTGCATCGCGGCCTCGGTGAGCACCCGGGTCGTCTCCTGGAAGGACGCCGCCGATAGCCACGACTCGGTCGCGAGCGAGGCCTTGGTGATGCCCATCAGGACGGGGCGGCCGGCGGCGGGCGTCCCGCCCTCGGCCACGACGTTCCGGTTCGTCTCCTCGAAGATCGGACGCTCGACCAGGTCGCCCGGGAGCAGCTCGGTGTCGCCCGACTCGAGGATGTTCACCCGCTTCAGCATCTGGCGGACGATGATCTCGATGTGCTTGTCGTGGATCGACACACCCTGCGACCGGTAGACCTCCTGGACCTCCTGCACCAGGTGCAGCTGCACCGCGCGGGGGCCGAGGATGCGCAGCACCTCGTGCGGGTTGATGGCACCCGCGATGAGCTGCTGGCCGACGTCGACGTGCTCGCCCTCCTTGACCAGCAGCCGGGACCGCATGGGCACCTGGTAGCCGATCTCGTCGGAGCCGTCGTCCGGGACGACGACGACCTTGCGGGTCTTCTCCGTCTCGTCGATCTTGATCCGGCCGGCGACCTCGCTGATCGGGGCCACACCCTTCGGGATGCGGGCCTCGAACAGCTCCTGGACACGCGGCAGACCGTGCGTGATGTCACCGCCGGCGACACCGCCGGTGTGGAACGTCCGCATCGTCAGCTGCGTGCCGGGCTCACCGATGGACTGCGCGGCGATGATGCCGACGGCCTCGCCGACGTCCACCCGCTTGCCGGTCGCCAGCGAGCGGCCGTAGCAGGCGGCGCAGACACCGATCTTCGCCTCGCAGACCAGCGCGCTGCGGGTCCGCACGGACTCGACGCCCGCCTCGACCAGCCGCGTCACCACCGCGTCGGACAGGTCGGTGTCGGCCGGGAAGATGACCGTCCCGTCGACCTCGACGTCCTCGGCGATCGTGCGGCCGATCAGCGCGGTCTCCGAGGTGGCCAGCTTGACCAGCGTGCCGTCCGGCAGCTTCTCGGCGACCTCGAACGGGATCGTCCGGTCGGTGCCGCAGTCGATCTCGCGGACGATGACGTCCTGCGCGACGTCCACCAGGCGCCGGGTCAGGTAACCCGAGTCGGCGGTCCGCAGCGCGGTGTCCGCGAGGCCCTTCCGGGCGCCGTGCGTCGAGATGAAGTACTCGACGACCGACAGCCCCTCGCGGAAGGACGACTTGATCGGCCGCGGGATGGTCTCGCCCTTCGGGTTGGAGACCAGGCCGCGCATGCCGGCGATCTGGCGCAGCTGGAGCGGGTTGCCTCGGGCGCCCGACTGGATCATCATCCAGATCGGGTTGGCCTTCGGGAACGCCTTCTCCATGTCCACCGCGACGTCCGCGGTGGCCTTGTTCCAGATCTCGATGAGCTCCTGCTTGCGCTCGTCATCGGTGATCAGACCGCGGTTGAACTCGCGCTGCACCTTCTCCGCGCGCGCCTCGTAGCCGCTCAGGATGTCCTGCTTGTTGGGCGGCGTGACGACGTCGTCGATGGAGATGGTCACACCGGACCGGGTGGCCCAGTGGAACCCGGTGCTCTTCAGCGCGTCCAGCGCGTTGGCCACCGCGACCTTCGGGTACGTCTCGGCCAGCTCGTTGACGATCGCCGAGAGCTGCTTCTTGCCGATCTCGTCGTCGACGAACGGGAAGTCGTCCGGCAGCGCCTCGTTGAACAGGGCACGGCCGAGCGTGGTCTCCAGCCGGTACGGCTGGCCGGGCTCGTAGCCCTCGGGCGCCTGCCAGCCGCGCGGCGGCGGGACGTCCTTGAGCCGGATCTGGATCTTGGCCTGCAGGTCCAGCTCGCGCCGGTCGTAGGCCATGATCGCCTCGGCGATCGAGCCGAACGCGCGGCCCTCGCCGTCGGCGCCGTCCTTCTGCGTCGTCAGCCAGTACAGGCCGATGACCATGTCCTGGGTGGGCATGGTGACGGGCTTGCCGTCCGACGGCTTCAGGATGTTGTTGGTCGACAGCATCAGGATCCGCGCCTCGGCCTGCGCCTCGGCGGACAGCGGCAGGTGCACCGCCATCTGGTCGCCGTCGAAGTCCGCGTTGAACGCGGTGCAGACGAGCGGGTGGATCTGGATGGCCTTGCCCTCGACCAGCTGCGGCTCGAACGCCTGGATGCCCAGGCGGTGCAGGGTCGGCGCCCGGTTCAGCAGCACCGGGTGCTCGGTGATGACCTCTTCCAGCACGTCCCACACGACCGGGCGCGCGCGCTCGACCATCCGCTTGGCGGACTTGATGTTCTGCGCGTGGTTGAGGTCGACCAGCCGCTTCATGACGAACGGCTTGAACAGCTCCAGCGCCATCTGCTTGGGCAGGCCGCACTGGTGCAGCTTCAGCTGCGGGCCGACGACGATGACCGAACGGCCGGAGTAGTCGACGCGCTTGCCCAGCAGGTTCTGCCGGAACCGGCCCTGCTTGCCCTTGAGCATGTCGGACAGCGACTTCAGCGGACGGTTGCCGGGCCCGGTGACCGGGCGGCCGCGGCGGCCGTTGTCGAACAGCGCGTCGACGGCCTCCTGCAGCATCCGCTTCTCGTTGTTGACGATGATCTCGGGCGCGCCCAGGTCGAGCAGGCGCTTGAGCCGGTTGTTCCGGTTGATGACCCGGCGGTACAGGTCGTTCAGGTCGGAGGTCGCGAAGCGGCCGCCGTCCAGCTGCACCATCGGACGCAGGTCCGGCGGGATCACCGGGATGCAGTCCAGCACCATGCCGAGCGGGCTGTTGCGGGTGTTGAGGAACGCCGAGACGACCTTCAGCCGCTTGAGGGCACGGGCCTTCTTCTGGCCCTTGCCGGTGCGGATGATGTCGCGCAGCTTCTCGGCCTCGGCGTCGAGGTCGAAGTTCTGCAGCCGGGCCTGGATGGCCGCGGCGCCCATGCCGCCCTCGAAGTACTTGCCGAACCGGTCGCGCATCTCGCGGTAGAGCAGCTCGTCGCCCTCCAGGTCCTGGACCTTGAGGTTCTTGAACCGGCTCCACACCTCGTCGAGGCGGTCGAGCTCACGCTGCGCGCGGTCGCGCAGCTGCTTCATCTCCCGCTCGGCGCCGTCGCGCACCTTGCGCTTCTGGTCGGCCTTCGCGCCGGCCTCCTCGAGCTCCGCCAGGTCGCCCTCCAGCTTCTGCTGGCGGGCCTCGACCTGCGCGTCGCGGGCCTGCTCGATCTGCTGGCGCTCCACGGAGATGTGGGCCTCCAGCGTCGGCAGGTCGCGGTCGCGGCGCTCGGCGTCCACGCTGGTGATCATGTAGGCCGCGAAGTAGATGATCTTCTCGAGATCCTTCGGGGCCAGGTCCAGCAGGTAGCCGAGGCGCGACGGGACGCCCTTGAAGTACCAGATGTGCGTGACCGGCGCGGCCAGCTCGATGTGGCCCATCCGCTCACGGCGCACCTTGGCGCGGGTCACCTCGACGCCGCAGCGCTCACAGATGATGCCCTTGAACCGGACGCGCTTGTACTTGCCGCAGTAGCACTCCCAGTCCCGGGTCGGACCGAAGATCTTCTCGCAGAAGAGCCCGTCCTTCTCCGGCTTGAGGGTCCGGTAGTTGATCGTCTCCGGCTTCTTCACCTCGCCGTGGGACCACTGGCGGATGTCGTCGGCGGTCGCCAGGCCGATGCGAAGCTCGTCGAAGAAGTTGACGTCAAGCAACTGTTTTCCCCTTGAGTTGATCAGACCTCTTCGACACTGCTCGGCTCGCGCCGGGACAGGTCGATGCCGAGCTCCTCCGCTGCGCGGAAGACGTCCTCATCGGTGTCGCGCATCTCGATGGACATGCCGTCGCTCGACAGGACCTCGACGTTGAGGCAGAGCGACTGCATCTCCTTGATGAGCACCTTGAAGGACTCGGGAATGCCGGGCTCGGGGATGTTCTCGCCCTTGACGATGGCCTCGTACACCTTCACGCGGCCGAGCACGTCGTCGGACTTGATGGTCAGCAGCTCCTGGAGGGCGTAGGCGGCGCCGTACGCTTCCAGCGCCCACACCTCCATCTCACCGAAGCGCTGGCCGCCGAACTGGGCCTTACCGCCGAGCGGCTGCTGGGTGATCATGGAGTAGGGGCCGGTCGAGCGGGCGTGGATCTTGTCGTCGACCAGGTGGAGCAGCTTGAGGATGTAGATGTAGCCGACCGACAGCGCGTCCTTGTAGGGCTCGCCGGTGCGGCCGTCGAACAGCCTCGCCTTGCCGCCGGGGCCCACCATCCGGTTGCCGTCGCGGTTGGGCAGCGTGCTCTCGATCAGCCCGGTGACGTCGGTCTCGCGCGCGCCGTCGAACACCGGCGTCGCGGTGTTCGTCCACGGCGGAGCCTCGTCCGCGCCGATCTCCTTGAGCGCCCGCTTCCACTCGGCGTCGTCGCCCTCGACCTTCCAGCCGCGGGAGGCGACCCATCCGAGGTGGGTCTCCAGGACCTGGCCGACGTTCATCCGGCCGGGCACGCCCAGCGGGTTGAGCACGATGTCGACCGGCGTCCCGTCCTCCAGGAACGGCATGTCCTCGACCGGGAGGATCTTGGAGATGACGCCCTTGTTGCCGTGCCGGCCGGCCAGCTTGTCGCCGTCGGTGATCTTGCGCTTCTGGGCCACGTACACCCGGACCAGCTCGTTCACGCCGGGCGGGAGCTCGTCGCCCTCGTCGCGGGAGAACACCCGGACGCCGATGACCTTGCCCTCTTCACCGTGCGGCACCTTCAGGGAGGTGTCGCGGACCTCGCGGGCCTTCTCGCCGAAGATCGCGCGCAGCAGCCGCTCCTCGGGGGTCAGCTCCGTCTCGCCCTTGGGCGTGACCTTGCCGACCAGGATGTCGCCGGGGACGACGTCCGCGCCGATGCGGATGATGCCGCGCTCGTCGAGGTCGGCCAGGACCTCCTCGGAGACGTTCGGGATGTCCCGGGTGATCTCCTCGGGGCCGAGCTTGGTGTCGCGGGCGTCGACCTCGTGCTCCTCGATGTGGATCGAGGAGAGGACGTCGTCCTGCACCAGCCGCTGGCTGAGGATGATGGCGTCCTCGTAGTTGTGGCCCTCCCACGGCATGAACGCCACGAGCAGGTTCTTGCCGAGCGCCATCTCGCCGTTGTCGGTGCACGGGCCGTCGGCGATGACCTGCCCGAACTCGACCCGCTGGCCCTCGTCCACGATCGGCTTCTGGTTGAAGCAGGTGCCCTGGTTGGAGCGCTTGAACTTGGACACGCGGTAGGTCGTCCGGGTGCCGTCGTCGTTCATGACGGTCACGTAGTCGGCCGAGACCTCCTCGACGACGCCGGCCTTCTCGGCCGTGATCACGTCGCCGGCGTCGGTCGCCGCGCGGTACTCCATGCCGGTGCCGACCAGCGGCGCCTCGCTGCGCAGCAGCGGGACGGACTGGCGCTGCATGTTGGAGCCCATCAGCGCGCGGTTGGCGTCGTCGTGCTCCAGGAACGGGATCATCGCGGTCGCGACCGAGGTCATCTGCCGGGCCGAGACGTCCATGTACTGGACCTCGCGGGCCGGGACCAGCTCGACCTCGCCGCCCTTGCGGCGGACCAGGATGCGGTCGTCCTGGAAGGTGCCGTCCTCGTTGAGCAGGGAGTTGGCCTGCGCGATGACGAAGCGGTCCTCCTCGTCGGCCGTCAGGTAGTCGATCTGCTCGGTGACGCGGCCGTCCTCGACCTTGCGGTACGGGGTCTCGACGAAACCGAACGGGTTGACCCGGCCGAACGCGGCGAGCGAGCCGATCAGGCCGATGTTCGGGCCTTCCGGCGTCTCGATCGGGCACATGCGGCCGTAGTGCGACGGGTGGACGTCGCGGACCTCCATGCCCGCGCGCTCACGGGACAGACCGCCGGGGCCGAGCGCGTTCAGGCGGCGCTTGTGCGTCAGCCCGGCCAGCGGGTTGGTCTGGTCCATGAACTGGGACAGCTGGCTGGTGCCGAAGAACTCCTTGATGGAGGCGACGACCGGCCGGATGTTGATCAGCGTCTGCGGCGTGATCGCCTCGACGTCCTGGGTGGTCATCCGCTCGCGGACGACGCGCTCCATGCGGGCCAGGCCCAGCCGGACCTGGTTCTGGATGAGCTCGCCGACCGTGCGCAGGCGCCGGTTGCCGAAGTGGTCGATGTCGTCGACCTCGATCGGCACGGAGACGGCCCCGAGGGTGGCCTCCTCCTCGCCGGCGTGCAGCCGGACCAGGTACTCGATCGTGGCGACGATGTCGTCCTCGGTCAGGGTGCCCTGGCGCATGTCCAGGTCGAGGCCGAGCTTCTTGTTGATCTTGTAGCGGCCGACCTTGGCGACGTCGTACCGCTTCGGGTTGAAGTACAGGTTCTCCAGCAGGGTCTGCGCCGACTCGCGGGTCGGCGGCTCGCCCGGCCGCAGCTTGCGGTAGATGTCGAGGAGGGCGTCGTCCTGGCCGGAGGTGTGGTCCTTCTCCAGGGTGACGTTGATCGACTCGTAGGCGCCGAAGTGCTCGCGGATGCGGGCCTCGTCCCAGCCGAGGGCCTTGAGCAGCACGGTGACCGGCTGCTTGCGCTTGCGGTCGATGCGCACGCCCACGTTGTCGCGCTTGTCGATCTCGAACTCGAGCCAGGCGCCGCGGCTCGGGATGACCCGGCAGCCGTAGATGTCCTTGTCGGACGCCTTGTCGAGGGCGCGGTCGAAGTACACGCCGGGCGAGCGGGTCAGCTGCGAGACGACCACGCGCTCGGTGCCGTTGATGATGAAGGTGCCCTTCGGGGTCATGAGCGGGAAGTCGCCCATGAACACCGTCTGGCTCTTGATCTCTCCGGTGGTGTTGTTGATGAACTCCGCCGTGACGAACAGCGGGGCGGAGTAGGTCATGTCCTTGTCCTTGCACTCCTCGACGGAGTACTTGGGCGGCTCGAACCGGTGGTCGCGGAACGAGAGGGACATGGTCCCGGAGAAGTCCTCGATCGGACTGATCTCTTCGAAGATCTCCTCCAGCCCCGACTGGGTCGGGACGCTCTTACTTCCGGCCTTCTGGGCCGCCTCGACCCGGGCCTTCCACCTCTCGTTGCCCAGCAGCCAGTCAACGGAGTTGGTCTGCAGAGCAAGGAGGTCCGGGACTTCGAGCGGCTCCTTGATGCGCGCGAAGGAGACGCGGTTCGGACCGGTTGCGGTATTCGAGGCGTTGCGCGAGGCTGCCAAGAGTGGTGGTCCTTCCGAGGGCTCGCGGCGTAACTGACGACACGCACGCCAGACGACCCACGTTCAAGACCCGTGCGTTAGGGTCCAAAACGGACCCGCTCGGGAGTGCTCTCACACGTGGATAGTCAGAGGGCAGCGCAAAGGGGCAGTGTAGCCGACCGGTACACCGCTCGCAACTCTAGCGCCGCAGTATGCATCACGTTGCCATGGAGCATCGCCCCTCAGGGCCTTGCAGTCAAGAGCGGACTTGGACTTTTCGGGCTCTGACCTGCAGTGAGGAAGGCCATAGTTTAGGGGTCCCCGCGCCTCGCAGCGAAGCACCCGCGCCACGGCTCCCAGCGCGCCCTTCCGTCCCGTGCGCCGCACCCTCCGCGAACACCTCGGACAGCGCCTCGCAGCGGTCGCTCGGCGGAGGGCCGCTCGGCGGAGGCCGCTACGTCGGCCGCCCCTCGCCGGAGGGTCGCTCGCGGAGGGCGGGGGCCGCTCGAAGCGCGGACGGCCCGCCGGCGGGGCCGGCGGGCCGTCAGGAGGCGCTGCGCCTCGAACGCTCTCAAAGGAGCGCAGCGTCAGGAGATGACGTCGACCTTCTCGGCCAGCCACTTCCCGTGGACCTTGACCATGGTCATCTTCAGCCGCAGCGACTCGGGGAGCTGCTGCGTCTTGTCGTTCTTGGTGGCGGACGAGCGGTCGGCGTAGACCAGCGCCACGACCCGGTCCGGGGTCGCGCTGATCACGCCGGTCTTCATCACCGTCGTCGTCCCGATGAGCTGCTGCGCGGTCGCCTGCGCCTTGAAGGACGGGATCTGCTTGACGTAGTCGTCGTGCAGCTTGCCCGTCGTCATGGCGGCGGCGGCCTTCGTGTCGGTGTCGATCGTCCGGTAGTCGTAGGACGACAGCTCCTGGGCGGCCTTGGACGCGGCCCACAGGCCGTTCTTGCGGGCGTCGTCCGTGGCGCTCTGCTCCTGCGCCTTGAGGAACAGCAGCGTCGACGCGGTGCCGAACGCTATGACCAGGACGACCAGCACGGCGAGCAGGGTGAACCCGCCCGTGCCGAAGCGGCGGCCCGGCGCGGCGTCGTCCTCGTCGTCGTCCTCGTCGTCGTCGGAGTCGTCGGCCTCGACCTTGGAGGACTTCTTGAGGGTCGGCCGGCCGCGCTTCGCCTTGGGCGCGTCGTCCTCGTCCTCGTCGTCCTCTTCGTCGTCGTCGGCCTCCGCCTTGGCGTCGTCCTCGGAGTCGTCTTCCGCGTCCTCGCCGGTCTCGTCCTCGGCGTCGGTCTCCTCTTCGGTGCCGGCCGAGCCGCTCTCGGTCTTCTCGGGCTTGGCGCCCGTCTCAACCTCGTCGACATCGGCGGCCGATGCCTCAGCGGGCGCTGAGACGTCCGCTGCGGGCTCGTCGCCCTCAGGGCCGCTTTCGGGGGCCTTCTTGGTACGGCGGGGCTTCACAGCCGTTTTGACGGCCTTCCCCGTGCCCGCGGGGGCGTCGCCGCCGTCGTCCTCGGCCTCATCGGCCTCGTCGGCCGCCGCGGCCGCCTCAGCGGCGATCTGCGCCAGCCGCGCGGCCTCCCGGGCGCGCTCGGCGGCCTCCTCGGCGAGCCGCGCCGCCTCGGCGGCCTCCTCGGCCTTGGCGGCCTGCTCGGCGGCCGTGCGCGAACGGCCCTCGCCGCCGTCCTTGCCCTCGGCGCCGTCCTTGCCCGCCGCGCCGTCCTTGCGGGAGCCCTTGCCCTTCTCCGGTGCGGAGCGCTTGCCCCGGCCGAGCATGGTCACGGGACCACCTCCAGGTTGGCGACGAGCCAGCGGTCACCGACCCGGCTGAGTTCCATCAGGTACCGGTAGGCGCGCGGGGCGCCGTCCTTCACCTTCGGGTTGGTGACGGTCCCGTTGAGGGAGACCATCACCTCGGCGGAATCGCCGTCCATGGAGACGACCCCGGCCTCGACCTGGTTGACGGTCGACTTGGCCTGCGTCTGGCTCAGCGTGTCCATCAGGGTCTTGGACTGGGAGCCGAGCTTGTTCTTCAGGTCGCCGGTGGCACCCGCCATGATCCGGTCGATGTCCTTCTGGGCGGACGACGAGCTGATCGTCATCAGGTTGACGCCCATCTGGCGGGCCGACTGCGTCGCCTTCGCGCGCTGGTCGGCGGCGTCCTTGCCGTGGTACACGCGGACGGAGTAGACGCCGGTGAAGACGGCGAGCGCGACGACGAGCACGCCGAGGGCGATGGTGGCGATCTGCGGTGAGAGGCGTCTCATCGGCCCCGCCTCACTGGCTCAGGGGTCCGAGCATGAGCCACTTCCACGAGGAATCTCCCAACTCACGGTTGCCGGCGGTCCGTGGCATGACGTACTTCTTGCCGTCCGGCCCGTAGACCGCGCCCGTCGACGGATCGTATCCAGCGAATTCCACTGAATTGGCCGGATACGACAGGTACAGCCGCCCATTCGACAGCTCGCCCGTGGGCGCCGCCGCCGCGGCGGCGGCCTGGCCGTTCCCCGCGCCGCCGGAGGTCTTGCCCTTGCCCTTGGCCTCGGACGAGCCGGAGCCGGAGCCCGAGCCCGTCCCGGACGCGCCGCCGGCCGGGAACCCGGCACCGGCGGTGGCGCCCGGGGGCAGCGCCGGGACGGGCGTGAGCTCGTCCTTGGGGAAGTTGCGGGCGCCGCGCACGGCGGTCGACGAGTCGTGCGGGGCCTTGCAGCCGACGTTCAGCGGCGGGTTGCGCAGCGAGGTGTCCTGCGGCCAGCGGTGCTTCACGCCCTCGTAGCCCTTGGTGCACGCGGGCGGCGAGCTGATGTTCAGGTCGAGGCCGAGGTGCTGGGTGCCGTCGCCGGGGGTGACGGTGAACGCGCCCGCCACCTCGACCGGGTAGAGGATGAACAGCGACCGCAGGCCCGCCTGCCGGGACGTGATGACCTGCCCGGTGGTGGACAGGTTCGCCAGCAGCGTCGGCAGCGTCGGGGCGAGCTGGTCGATGGCCTTGTGGGTCTGGTCGACGGCGGCCGGGGCGTTGTCGATCGTCTGGCGCAGGGCCGGGTCGTCCTTGCGGAGCGAGGCGGTGAAGTCGTTGAGGTTGCGGGCGAAGCCGCGGATGTTCGCGGCCTCGCTGCGCTGGGTGTCGAGCACCGTCACGCTGTTGTCGAGGAGCTGCTTGGTGTCCGGGTAGGTCTGGTTCGCGGTCTCCAGCAGCCGGTGCGTGTCGTCCAGGATCGACTGCAGGTCCGACGCGGAGCCGTTGAACGCCCGGCCCAGCTCGTCGACGATCGTGCCGAGGTCCTTGGTGTTCACCGACCCGACGAGCTGGTCGACGTTGCGGAGCAGCTCCTCGGTGCGCACCGGGAGCGTGGTCATGTTCGCCGGGATCGTGTACGGCGCGCCCTGGTCGAGGTAGGGGCCGGTCCTCTTGGTGGGTTCGAGGTCGATGTACTGCTCGCCGACCGCGGACCGGTTCGCGACGATCGCCTTGGTGCCGTCGCGCGGGATGCGCTTGCCGCGGTCGAGCTGCAGCTTGACCTTGATGCCGTCCTTGGTGAGGGACATGGGCCCGACCCGGCCGACGGGCACGCCGCGGTAGGTGACCTCGGCGTTGGTGAACACGCCGCCGGAGTCGGTGAGGTCGACGTAGGCGGTGTACTGCTTGCCGAGGACCTGCCGGCCGACGCCGATGTAGTTCACCAGGACGATCGTCACGCCGACGACCGTGATCACCGCGAAGGCGATCAGCTGGATGATGACGCCGCGCTTGAGGATCACCAGAGGCCCCCCATCAGGGTCCGCAGACCGTCGTCGCCCGAGGCCGGGGGCAGCGCGCCGGTCTTCGAGCCGCCGGAGCCCTTCGTCTTCGCGCCCTTGGTCGGCGTCGGCGTCGGCGTTGTCGCGCCGGGAAGGCCGGGCAGGCCGGGCAGCCCGCCGGCGCCGCCGCCTGACGACTGCGGCAGCGATCCGAGCGGCGAGTCGGGAAGGGTCACGTTGGGCACCTGCAGCATGTTGCGCATCTGCTTGCCGCTGCCGATCTGGTTCTCCAGGTCGGTGCCGCCGAGCAGGTTCTGGGCGAGGTCGTTGAAGTCCAGGTCGACGGTGAGCTTCACGTTGCCGTAGTCGCCCTGGATGACGTTGGCGAAGGTCGGCGGGAACGGGAAGGTGATCAGCGACTGGAGCGCGTTCGGCAGGTCGGAGCCGGCCTTGTTGAGGTTGGCGAGGATCTTGTTCAGGTCCCGCAGGTTCGCCACGAAGTTCGCCTGCGACTTGTCGATCACGTCGGTGGTGGTGCGGCTGAGCTTGTTCAGCGCGACCAGCATCTTCGTGAGGTCGGCCCGGTTGCGCTTGAGGATCGCGATCGCCGGGCCGGTCTCGTCGATGGTGTCGGTGATCGTCTTGCGCTCGTCGGACAGCTTGCCGGTGAGCCGGTCGAGGCTGTCCAGCGCGCGGGTGATCGCGGCGCGGTTGGTGTCGAGCGTCCCGGCGAAGGTGTCGACCCGCTGCAGCACCGCGCGGATCGAGCCCTCCCGGCCGCTCATCGCGGCCTGCAGCTCGTGGCTGATCGTCGCGACCTGCTGGATGCCGCCGCCGTTCAGCAGCAGCGACATCGCCGACAGCACCTCTTCGATCTCGGTGCCCTGGCCGGTGCGCGACAGCGGGATGACGTCGCCGGAGCCGAGCCGCCCGGTCGGCGGCTCGGTGGTCGGCGGCTCCAGCTGGACGAACTTCTCGCCGAGGAGGCTCGTCTGGCTGATCGTCGCGTGCGCGTTGTCCGGCAGGTTCACGTCGCCGCGCACCTTGACGGTGACGACGGCGTGCCAGCCGGCGCTGCCGCCGGCGAGGTCGACCTTCGTGACCTTGCCGACCGACACGTCGTTGACCTTGACCACCGACTGCGGCACCAGGTCCAGCACGTTCGCGAACTCGATCTTCACGGTGCGGGGGTGCGGGCCGAGGTCGGGGCCGCCGGGCAGCGGCAGCGACGAGACGCCGCTGAACGAGCAGCCCGACAGCGCCGTGACGCCCGCGAGGACGGCGGCGCCGAACAGCCTGCCGCGCCGCACCGGCGCCCGGCCCTCGCCCGGCGCCCGGCCCGTGCTCGGCACCCGGCCCTTGACCGGCGTGCCGGACGCGGCCGTCCCGGCGCGCCTGCGGGGTGTCCTGCTCATCCGGCACCTCCGGGCAGCAGCGAGGTGATGCTCTTCGGGTCGTGCGCGGTCGCCGTGCCCGTCTTCGTCGTCTTGGCGGTCTTCGAGGTCTTCGTGGACGTGGAACCGCCGCGGCCGCCGGGACCGTAGGCGTCCGGCGGGATCGGCACCGGGTCGTAGTGCGTGGTCAGCGCGGTGATCCAGGACAGGTCCAGGCTGACCCCGGCCAGCGCCTTGCCGATGCCGTTGTACGGCTTGACGAAGTCCAGGCACTGCTTGGCGGGCGTCCCGACCGAGTAGGCCAGCGAGCACACCCAGTCGGCCAGGTTGTTGAACTGGCGGAAGTTGTCGCGGGTGTGGATGGTGCCGCTGATCGGGTCGTAGGCGCGGGCCAGGTTGTTGATGGCGAGCGGGCCGGCGGTCAGCACCTCGGCCAGCGCGTCCTTCTCCTTCACCAGCACGCCGGTGACCTGCGCGAGCTGCCGGACGTTCGACGACAGCTCGGTGCGGTTGTCCTTGATGAACTTCTGCACGTTCCGCAGCGTCGGGGCGAGGGTGTTGAGGGCCGCGCTGAGCTCCTCCTTCTCCCCGTCCAGCTGGCCGGACACCCCGTTCAGATGGGTGCTGAACGACCGGATCTGCTGGTCGTTGGCCTTCATCGTGTCCGTGATGATCCGCAGGTTCCGGATCGTCGTGGCGATGTCGCCGCGGTCGGTACTGAGCGTGCTCAGCATCTGCGAGGTGTCGGCGATCGTCTGCCGGATGTCCTCGCCCTGCCCCTGCAGGTTCTGCGCGCCGACCTGCAGCAGCCGCGACAGCGAGCCCTGCTGCTTGTCGGGGGTGGTGGCGTTCGCGCCCTGCGGGCCGAGCGCCTTGGTGAGGTCGTTCAGGCTGCCGCCGACCTCGTCCACCTCGACCGGGACCTGGGTGCGGCTGGTGGTCAGCGTCGCGCCGTCCGCCAGCACGGGCCCGCCGGTGTAGGCGGGGGTGAGCTGGATGTACCGGTCGGCGACCAGGCTCTGGTTGACGATGACGGCCTGGGCGTTCGCCGGGACCTTGTACTTGGCGTCCCACTTCAGCTCGACCTTCACCGCGTCGCCCACCGGCTTGACGCTGGTGACCTCGCCGACGGGGATGCCGAGGATGCGGACCTCGGCGCCCTTGTAGAGGCCGACGGTCTTGGTGAAGTAGGCCGTCATGTGCCGCTGCTTGGGTTCCTGCAGGAGCAGGACGAGCGCGGCCGCCAGCACCGCGACGGCGAGGATCGCGCCGCCCAGGCGAAGTATCAACGCGGAGTTACGCACTTATGACCTGCCTGCTCACGGGAGGAAGGGCAACGGGTTGCCGCTGTTGTTGCCGGTACCGGTCCGGCCGTTCTGCTTCTGCTGGCCGCCGCCCTGGGTCGTGCCGCCCGTCCCGGTGCCCGTGCTCTTCGGGGCGTCCTGGATCGAGGCGGGGATGGGGAGAAGGTTCTGGATGTAGGAGTCGAACCAGCGGCCGGTGCCGACGACGTCGGAGAACTGCCGGGCGTACGGCGCGAACAGCTGGATCGTCCGGTCCAGGTTGTCCTGGTTCTTCAGCAGGATCCGGTTGACCTTCGTGAGGTTGTCCAGCATCGGCCTCAGCTGCGCCTGGTTCTCACTGATCAGCGCGTTCACCTGCTGCGACAGCGTGACCGTGTTGACCAGCAGCTGGTGGATCACGGCGCGGCGGGCCTGCACGGCCTGGAGGACCTTGTCGCCGTCCTGGACGAGCTTGGCGAAGTCCTGGTTGCGGTCGGCCAGCAGCTGCGAGACGTCCTTGGCCTTCCCGGCCAGCTCGTGCAGCTGGTCGTCGCGGGACGCGACGGTGTTCGACAGCCGGCGCAGCCCCTGCAGGGACGCCCGCACCTCCGGCGGGGAGTTCTTGAAGGTGTCCGAGAGGGTGTCGAACGACTTGGCGAGCTGCACCGTGTCGATCTGGTCGACGCGCTGGCTCAGCTGGCTGATCGCCGGCACGACCTCGAACGGCGTGTGCGTGTCCTTCAGCGGGATGTTGCGGCCGAGCCGTCCGGTCCCCTGCGGGGTGAGCGCCAGGAAGTGCTGGCCGAGCAGCGTCTTGATCTTGATGTCGGCCTGCGTGCGGTCGCCGAGCCGCACGTTCTCGTCCACCTGGAAGGTGACCTTGACATGGCCGTGGTCGAGGTCGAGGCCGGTGACCTTGCCGACCTTGACGCCGGCGATCCGGACCTCCTCCCCCGACTTCAGCCCGGCCGCCTCCGCGAACGTGGCGGTGTGCGTGGTGCCGCCGTTGACGAACGGGATGTTCCCGAGGTTCATCGCCAGCACGAGCGCCAGGATGATCACCGCGAAGCCGATGAGGGCGATGGGGACCGGGTTGCGCTCCCGGAACGGGATCCTCATCTACTTGCACCTCGCGTTCTCGTTCACGATCGCCGGCGTTTGGTAGACCGGTCCGCCCGGCAGCCGCACCCGCGCGTCGAGGCCGCAGATGTACATGTTGAACCAGGAGCCGTACTGGGAGATGCTGACCAGCTTCTGCAGCGTCCTCGGCGAGCCCTCCAGGGCCGAGTTCACCTGGCCGCTGTTGGCGTTGAGGGTCCCGGTGAGCTGCTTCAGCCCGGCGATGTCGCTCTTGATCCCCGGCCGGGACTGCTTCAGCAGGCCCGCGGTGGTCCCGGTCAGCTGGTTGATCGCCGACACCGAGTCGAAGATCGCCTGCCGGTCGCCGGACACCCCGCTGACGAACCCGCGCAGGTCGGTGATCAGCTGCTCGACCTGCTGGTGCCGGTCGTCGATCGTGCCGAGCACGGTGTTCAGGTTGTCGATCACGTCGCCGATCACCTGGTCGCGGTCGGCGAGGGTGTTGGTCAGCGACGCCACGTGCGACAGCAGGCTGTTGACCGTCCCGCCCTCGCCCTGCAGCACCTGGATGATCTGGGTGGCGAGGGTGTTGACGTCCTTCGGCTCCAGCGCCTGGAACAGCGGGTGGAACCCGTTGAACAGCGCGGTGAGGTCGAGCGCGGGCTGGGTCTGCGCGACCGGGATCGTGCCGCCGGTCCTGAGGTAGCTGTTGGCCTGCCCGGCGCCGTCGCTCAGCGACAGGTACCGCTGCCCCATCAGGTTGCGGTAGCGGATCTGCGCCTGCGTGGACGACGGCAGCCCCGCCTCGAACACGCCGCTCTTCTGGATGCTGAACGTCACCTGGGCCTGGTTGCCGTGGTACAGCTTGACGCTCTTCACCTGGCCGACCCGGACGCCCGCGACGCGCACGTCGTCGTTGTCGAGCAGCCCGGTCGCGTCGGTGAAGATCGCCTTGTACTCGCGGGACGGCCCGAACCGGGCGTTGGAGATCGTCATCGCGAGCACGCCGGTGGCGAGCGCGGTGAGCACCACGAAGATGCCGAGCTTGATCGCGGCGCTGGTCGTCCTCACTTGATCGTCACCACCGATCCGCGCAGCAGCGGCCCGTACATCAGCGAGGCGACGTCGGAGACCTCGTCGGCCGGGGTCCGCGTCATCGGCCCCACGATGTTCTTGATCTTGTCGTTCTCGCTCATCGCGCCCGGGTCGACGAACACGTCGGAGATGCCGCGCCCGCGCGCGCCGCCGCCGCTGCCGCCGTTGGGGTCATCGGGGTTCTTCCACCACAGGTCGTCCTGGGTGCCGTCCAGCGCCAGGTAGTCCGGCGAGGGGACCTTCGGGTTCGGCAGCCCGTAGCAGCGGGGGTTGCGCTGGTCCTTGGCCTCGGGCAGGTCCAGCGGGTACTTGTAGCCCGGCCGCGGCTTGACGATCTCGACGGTCAGGTTGAAGGTCTTGGACCCGTTGCCGCCGGCCACCCGCTCGGCCTCCGGGCGCAGCTTCACCAGCCCGGCGAACACGCACGGCAGCGACGGCGAGTACCGGGCGATCAGCGACAGCCCGGTGCGGCTCGCGATGTTCACGCCGACGATCTTCGGCGCGTTCTGCGTCATGAACGCGTCGCCGCCCTGCGCGAGCGCGGTCGTCGCCGGGATCAGCTGCTCGATCGTCGCCTTCTTGTCGGTGATCGTCCGGCTGGTCACGTTGATGTTGCGCAGCGTCTGCAGCAGGTCCGGCGCGGCCTGGTCGTAGATGTCGGACACGTCGGCGAGGCTGTGCAGGTCGTGCACCAGCGTCGGCAGCTGCGGGTTGATCTTCTGCAGCAGCGTGTTGGCCTCGTCGATGTCCTGGCCGATCTGGTCGCCGCGGCCCTGCAGCGCCGTGGCCAGCGCGTTCAGGGTGGTGTTCAGCTCGGCCGGCTTCACGGCCTGGAGGACGGGCAGCAGGTCGTCCAGCACCTTGTTGATCTCGACGGCCTGCTGGGAGCGGTCCTGCTGGATCGTCTGGCCGGCGCGCAGGCCCTGCGGGCCCGGCTGCTGCGGGATCTCCAGGTCGACGTACTTCTCGCCGAACAGCGTCTTCGGCAGCAGCCGCGCCTGCACGTTGTTCGGGATCAGCTTGGCCTTGCCGGGGTCCAGCGCGAGGTCGAGCGTCGCGCCGCCGCCGGACACGTGCGTGCCGCGGACCTCGCCGACGATGATGCCGCGGACCTTCACGTCCGCGTGCGGCAGCAGCTGCAGCCCGGCCCGTTCCGTCGCGACCTTCACGTTCGTCACCGGCGTGAACCACTTGTTGTAGAACGCCACGGTCAGCGCCAGCAGCATCACGATCACGAGGATCATGGCCAGCCCGAGCACGCGGTAGCGCATGCGTTCGCTCACGGCCGCGTCACCCCGCGATCCGGACGCCGGTGCTGGTGCCCCAGATGGCCATGCCGAGCAGCAGGTCCGCCACGTTGATCACCACGATGCTGGTGCGCACCGCGCGGCCGACCGCGATGCCGACGCCGGCCGGGCCGCCGCTGGCGTTGTAGCCGTAGTAGCAGTGGATCAGCATCACCAGCACCGAGAAGATGATCACCTTGCCGAACGACCAGTAGATGTCGTGCGGCGGCAGGAACAGATGGAAGTAGTGGTCGTAGGTGCCGGTCGACTGGCCGTAGAACATCGTCACGATGACCCGCGTCGCGCCGTAGGAGGCCAGCAGGCCCACCACGTACAGCGGGATCACCGCGACCATCCCCGCGATCATCCGGGTGGTGACCAGGAACGGCATCGACGGGACCGCCATCACCTCGAGCGCGTCGATCTCGTCGGAGATCCGCATCGCGCCGAGCTGGGCGGTGAACCCGCAGCCGACCGTCGCCGACAGCGCCAGCGCCGACACCAGCGGCGCGATCTCGCGGGTGTTGAAGTAGGAGGCGATGAAGCCGGTGAACGCGGCGGTGCCGATCTGGTCGAGGGACTCGTAGCCCTCCAGGCCGACCTGGCTGCCGGTGAAGAACGTCATGAAGCCGACGATGACCACCGAGCCGCCGATGACGGCGAGGCCGCCCGTGCCGAGGCTCACCTCGGCCAGCAGCCGCAGCACCTCGACGCGGTACCGGCGCAGCACCCGGAACGTCCACGCGAACGCGCGGACGTAGAACGACATCTGGTGGCCGAAGTCGTCCAGCCGGTCCAGGGGACCGCTGATCGCCCGGTTGACGGCCTTCCCCGCCTTCGTTGGGGCCGCCATCACATGCCCTTCGCCGGGACGAACTGGGTGTACAGCGTCGAGATGATGAAGTTCTCGACGAACAGCAGCATGAAGGTGATGACCACGGTCTGGTTGACCGCGTCGCCGACGCCCTTCGGGCCGCCCTTGGCGTTCAGGCCCTTGTAGGCCGCGACCAGCCCGGCGGTGATGCCGAACACGAACGCCTTGATCTCCGCCTGCACCAGGTCGGGCAGCTGCGCGATCGCGTTGAACGAGGCGAGGTAGGCGCCCGGCGTGCCGTCCTGCAGCACGACGTTGAAGAAGTAGCCGCCGAGCAGGCCGACCACCGACACCAGGCCGTTCAGGAACAGCGCGACGAACGCGCACGCGAGGGTGCGCGGCACCACGAGGCGCTGCAGCGGGTTGATCCCGAGCACCTCCATGGCGTCGATCTCCTCGCGGATCTTGCGGGAGCCGATGTCGGCGCACATCGCCGACCCCGCGGCGCCCGCGACCAGCAGCGAGGTGACCAGCGGGCTGGCCTCGCGGACGATCGCGACCACCGCGGTCGCACCGGTGTAGGACTGCGCGCCCAGCTGCCGGATGAGCCCGCCCACCTGCAGCGACAGCACGCCGCCGAACGGGATGGCGACCAGCATGGTGGGGACGACGGTGACGCTGACGATGAACCAGGCCTGCTCGATGAACTCGCGCCACTGGAAGGGCGGGCGGAACAGCTGCCGCCCGGTGTCCAGGCACATGCCGAAGAAGCGGCCGGGCTCCTTGATCGCGACGTTGGCCGCGCCGTCCCCGATCTTGCGGAGCGTGCCGGAGGACCCTCCGGTCCGCCTTCCCCCTCGCTGGTCCGCGCCGATACCAGGAGTGGACATCAGTACGCCGCACCTCCGGGCGCGCCGGGCGGCGGGCTGCCGGGGAACATGCCGGGGGCGCCGGGGCCGCCGGGCGGCGGGCCCGCGGGCGGCGGTCCGCCCGGGGCCGCCGGGGCGGCGGCCGCGCCGGCGGACATGGACGCCACGTACCGCGGCCACTCCTCCACCCAGTTGCGGCCGAGGTCGTCGATGAACGACCCGGGCGGCGGCGTGACGCCGTGCGCGGCGCACCAGGCGCCGGGGGCGTGCATGCCGGCCCGCAGCATGCCGTTGCTCGGCATCTGCTGCGGCGGGATGGGGGGCAGCTTGCCGGAGTCCAGGCCCATCTTCGACTCGGCCTCCAGCTCGGAGGCGTCCTTCTCCTCCGACATGCCGATCGGGCCGATCTTGCTGGCGTTGAGGAACTGCCGGACGACCGGCTCCTCGCTGGACAGCAGCATCTCCCGCGGCCCGAACATCGCCAGGTGCCGCTGGTACAGCAGGCCGATGTTGTCGGGGATGGTGCGGGCGGTGTTGATGTCGTGGGTGACGATCAGGAACGTCGCGTTGAGCTGCGCGTTCAGGTCGATGAACACCTGGTTCAGGAACGCGGTGCGGACGGGGTCGAGGCCGGAGTCCGGCTCGTCGATCAGCAGGATCTCGGGGTCCAGCACGAGGGCGCGGGCGAGGCCGGCGCGCTTCTTCATACCGCCGGAGATCTCGCCGGGCAGCTTGTACTCGGCGCCGAGGAGGCCGACCATCTCCATCTTCTCGAGGACGATGCGCTTGACCTCGGACTCGGACTTCTTGGTGTGCTCGCGCAGCGGGAAGGCGATGTTGTCGAACAGGTTCATCGACCCGAACAGCGCGCCGTCCTGGAACAGCACGCCGAACAGCTTGCGGGTCTCGTAGAGCTGCGACTCGGGCAGGTACGGGAGGTCCTTGTCGCCGATCCAGATGTGCCCGCGGTTCGGCTTGAGCAGGCCGACGAGGGACTTCAGGAAGACCGACTTGCCGGTACCGGACGGGCCCAGAAGAACGGAGATCTCACCTGCGGGAATGGTCAGCGACACGTCCTGCCAGATCACCTGGCGGCCGAAGGACTTGGTCAGGCCCTCGACTCTGATCTCGACGCCCACTCGTCACCTTTCGTCCAGGCCGGGGGGAATCCCGAACCAATGAGCGAGTAGCACTCTGGCTCTTGCCTGCCCGTCACACCTCGTGTCCGTCTCGTTGCTACCGCCCGGTAGCCGTGACGGGTGCCACTACCGTAGCGGCCCCCCGTCCAAATGGAAGGGGTTCCGCCCCAGATCAGCGGCAAAATCCGACGTCGTAAGACAATCGTTACTTACGGGCCCTATGAGACTAGTGGTCCAAGAACCGGCGCCTCAAGCCAGGGGTGCGGCGGCGCGCTGGAGCCGCCGGCCGGGACAGGGCGGCCGGGTGTGGCCACAGCGTCAGGACGGGACGCTACGCCGCCCGCCGACTACCGCACAACCCGCCCCGGCACACGCTTTTCACCAGCTCTTTATCACTCGCCCACAGGAAACGCACCAGAAACGGGCCCTCTGTTGCGCCATCCCGACAAGGCGCCCGTGCCCAGCCCCCGGCGCGACCCCGTTCACCTGCGAAGGCACCCGACGGAGGCGGCCCACGCGACCAGCCTCGCCAACGAGAACGGACACACCGACGCGACCCGGCCCGCCAATGCGAACGGCCCCACCGACCCGCACGAGAGCGCCCAGGCGAACGGGTTCAGTGACACGAAAAAGGCGGCCGCCCCACCCGAAGGTGGGACGGCCGCCTCGAAAGAGCAGCGGAGCCGCGCGGGCTCCGGGACGCTCCGGAGGGCCTTACTTGACGGTGACCGTCGCGCCGGCCTTCTCCAGGGCCTCCTTGGCCTTGTCGGCCGTCTCCTTGTTGACCTTCTCGAGCAGCGGCTTCGGCGCGCCGTCGACCAGGTCCTTGGCCTCCTTGAGGCCGAGGCTCGTCAGGGTGCGAACCTCCTTGATGACCTGGATCTTCTTGTCGCCGGCGCCCTCGAGGATGACGTCGAACTCGTCCTGCGCGGCGGCCTCCTCGGCGGCCGGGGCGGCGCCGGTCGGCGCGACGGCGGCCGCGACGGGCGCGGCGGCCTTGACGTCGAAGACGTCCTCGAACTGCTTCACGAAGTCGGACAGCTCGAGGAGGGTCATCTCCTTGAACGCGTCGAGCAGCTCGTCGGTGCTGAGCTTCGCCATGATGTTTCCTCCGCTATGGCTTCAGGATCTGGGGTTTAAGGGGAACCGCGGGTTGCCTACTCGGCGGGTGCCTCGTCGGCGGCCTCGGCGGCCGGCGCGTCGGCGGGGGCCTCGGCGGACTCGCCGCCGGCCTCGCGCTTGGCGCGCAGCGCCTCGGCGAGCTGGGCCGCCTGCGTCGGCAGGGCGTTGAAGAGCGCGGCCGCGTTGGCCATGGAGCCCTTCATCGCGCCGGCCAGCTTGGCCAGCAGGACCTCGCGGGACTCGAGGTCCGCGAGCCTGGTGATCTCCGCGGCGTCCATCGACTTGCCGTCGATGAAGCCGCCCTTGATCACCAGCAGCGGGTTGGCCTTGGCGAAGTCACGCAGGCCCTTGGCGGCCTCGACCACGTCGCCGCGGACGAACGCGATGGCCGACGGGCCTTCGAGCAGCTCACGGAACTGCTCGTCGACACCGGCCTCGTTCGCGGCGCGCTTGGTCAGCGTGTTCTTCACCACGGCGAACTTCGCGGTCTCGCCGAGGTTGGTGCGCAGCTCCTTGAGCTGCGCCACCGTCAGCCCGCGGTACTCGGTCAGCACGGCGCCGTTGGAGCTCTCGAAATCGTTCTTGAGCTCGGCGATCGCCGCGGCCTTCTCGGCCTTAGCCATGTGGCCTCCTTCCGATTACCTGGGTGGTCACGATCCGCGCCCGGCCCTCGCGGGTCAGGCGCCGATCCACCAAAAAACGCCCCGGCGCAGGTGTGCACGGGGCGTCTTGCCAGGCCCGGGAAAGGCCGAGCGGAAGGCTCTCGTCTCACCTACGCAGGCCGCCCGAACGGATCGGGACCTTCGGCCGTCCCTCGCGGAACGGCGACCGGCGGTCTTCGGCAGACAACAGAGTACGTGCCGGAGCGGCGCGAGGCCAAATCGGCGCGTGGCCGCATCCACACGTGGCCGCGTCCCCGCGAGGCCGCATCCCCGCGAGGCCGCGTCCCCGCGAGGCCGTGTCGGCGCGGGGCCACTCCGCGCGGAGGGCCGCGCCGGTCGGCCGGCGCGGCCCTCCGTCGGTGGTTCCGTCGTTCGCTTGCGAGTCGTCCCCGTCAGGCGCCGGGGGCCAGGCCGTTGCCCATGCTCTTGAGCAGCGCGTCGAAGTCGGTGACCTGGCTCGCCGGCGGAGCGCTGACCTGCACCGGCTTGCCGAAGTCGCGGTAGGTGGTCGTGATCGTCATGACGCCGGCGGCCGTCTGGCCGGTCTTCATCGTCATCTTGCGGGGCAGCTGCTGCCCGTCCACCCACAGGTCGAAGTTCATGTCGCCGTTCATGCCGGACTTCGCCAGGTTCTTCTCGTACGCCTGCCGCTGGTCGGCGGGGAGCTTGGCGACCGCGTCCGCCACCCGGTAGGTGCCGGTGTAGTGGGTGGTCTGGACGCCGTTCACCGTCTCCTTGCCGACCTCGCGGGCGTCCTTGGACGCCGTCAGCATCTTGGTGTTCTGCACCGGGTCCATCTGCTGCGACTGCTGGAGCAGCTGGTCCATGTTCAGGCCGGACTTCGCGCCGACCTCGTCCAGCGACATCTTCACCCAGGGCTTGGCGGACGCGCCGCCGCCGAGCTGCGCGAGCTGCGGGATCTTCATGTAGATGGTGCGGCCGACCAGGACCTCCTTCATGCCGGCCATCGACTTGCCGCCGACCGACATGCTGCCGAAGTCCATGCTGAAGGCGAGGTCCGGCTTGGTCCGGTACTGCATCGTCCCGGCCATGTTGATGTCGCCGGTGGGCGAGCCCGTCGACGTCATCGACATGTCGGCCTGGAACGAGTCGATCTTCCCGGTCTTCTGGGCCGTCCTGCCGAGCGCCTCCGCGGCGGTCAGCTTGATGTTCTTGCCGGCCTCGTCCACCTTGTTCCCGGCGTCGCCGAGACAGCCGGTCAGCGCGAGGGCGAGGCCGGCGGCGACCGCCGTGCCCGCGGCGAAACGTCGGATCATGGGTGCATCTCCTCGGTCTGCGTCATGGAGCCCGGACGCTCGGACCGGACCCCGTATGAGACGCAGGGGAGACTAGCGGGGTTCAGTCTGTCCCGTGTCGCCCGGTGTGACCTGTGTGTCAGTTCCCGCCGAGGAGCGAGCCCAGCGACATGGTGCCGACCTGGTCGGACGGCGGCGCGTTCACCCCGAAGGACTTGCCGTAGTCGCTGTAGAGCACCGTCACCGAGCCGTTGTCGCCCTGCTTGTCGGACGCCTTGGACACGAGCTTGCGCGGCAGGTTGTTCCCGTCCGTCCACAGATCGAAGTTGATCTTGCCGTTGGCGTGGTCCTTCGGCAGCCACCCGTCGACCTTGTCGCGGGTCTGGGCGTCGAGCCGGTTCAGCGCGTCCTTGACGGTGACCGTGCCCGCGTAGTGGACGGTCTTCACGCCGTCGATCGTCTCGGTGCCGACCCGGTGGGCGTCCTTGGAGCCGGTGAACATCTTGGTCTGCTCGGCCGGGTTCACCTTCTCGACCTGGTTCACGAGGCCCTGCACGTCGAAGCCGGTGCGCTGGGACACCTGGTTCACGTCGATCTTCACCCACGGCTTGCCGCCGCTGATGAACTGCGCGAGCTGCGGCACCTTGGCGTAGAGCGTGTTGTCGGTGAAGATCGCCTGGCCCTTGGCGCCCGGCACGGTCTGCCCGTTGTGCGTCACGTCGTCGAGCTGCGCGCTGAACTTCAGCGCCGGCTTGAGCCGGAACTGGCCCGTCGCGTGGATCCTGCCGGAGTCCGAGCCGCTGCCGGTGACGGTCAGGTCGGCCTTGAACGTGTCCGACTGCGCCGTCTTCTGTGACGATTTCAGCAGCGCCTCGTTGGCGCTGAGCTTCATGTTCGCGTTCGAGCCCGACCCGTCCCCGTTGCACCCGGACAGGAGGAGCGCGGCACCCACGGCGGTGCCTCCGGCGGCCACTACCAGTCGTCGGTTCATGAGGTTTCGGCCTCCCTTGTCGCCCTGCTGGTGTTCCCAGTCTGTCGAGGCGTTAACGGCGCTACATCCCCCGGTGGTACGAACAGGGCTTAGGCCGGTACGACCATCGGCGTACCCCGCTCATGGCCGAACGGCCATGCGCAAGAGCGCGCGCGGCGGGCGTTTCGGGAGGACGTCAGCGGTAGGAGCCGAACGCCATGGAGCCGGCGAACGTCCCGTCGGGCGCCGTCGCGGACAGCCCGATCGTCGCCGGACGGTCCTGCTTGCCCGACCACAGGTCCAGCGAGATGCCGACGTCTTCCGGGACGACCTTGCGGACCGCGTCCGCGGTCTCCTTCGGCAGCAGGCCGTACACGCTGCCCATCAGCGCCTGCGCGAGGTAGTGGGTGCGGCCGTTCGCGTCCGGGCCGGTCACCACGTTGCCGGGCACGCCGCGGATGATGTACGTGAACTGCCGCGGGTCCGACCCCGTCCGCAGCTTCTCCAGCTGCGCGGCGCTGAGCTTGGACTTCGTCCACTTCTCGCCGTCGAACCCGGACAGCGTGCTCCCGCTCACGATCACCTTCTGCGTGATCTTGCTGAGCGTGCCGTCCTTCATCGTCTGCGTGACGCCGACCGCGTTCATCGAGAACGAGGGCCACAGGCTGATCGTCGCGGTCTCGGACGCCTGCTTGTAGTCGCCGCCCGTCCCGATCGTGAGCTTCACGCTCGTCTTGCGGACGAACGACCTCAGCTCGGGGCCCGGCTTCGGCGACGGGTTCGCCGCGGCGCCGCCCGGCCCGGCCGTCCGCCCGCCCGGCGTGCCCGCGCCGCTGCCGGTCCCGGTGCCCGAGCCGGGTGCGCCGGACGCGGACGGCGCCACCGCGCCCGACGTGGCGTTGTTCGGGTTCGCCGGGTCCGCCTGCGCCATCTGCGCGCTCGGCGGCAGGGCGCCCGAGTCCTTCGACGACATGACGCCGGTCTTCACCGCCATCAGGATCGCGGTGGGCACCACGGCCACGGCCGTGACGGCGGAGACGGCGATGATCCGGTCGGTTCGGCGCTTCACGGGGACGATTCAACACCAACCACACCAATCACAACAAAACGATCCGTCCAATAGAATTGTCCTGATCCGGACCGGGGGCGCGGTATCCCGCAGGTCAACGGCATGATCGCGACGTGACGCCCCTGGCTCCCGGCGCGGCCGGAGCCTCAGCCTCCGGCGAGGCGGTCGCGGAGCACCGACTTGCGGACCTTGCCGTTGCCGGTGCGCGGCAGCGCGTCGACGTACTCGATGCGGCGCGGCGTCTTGAACCCGGCGAGCCTCGCCCGGCACGCGCTGATCAGCTCCTCGTCCGCCGGCCGCGCGCCGTCGGCCACGATCACCGCGCACACCGACTGGCCCCAGCGCGGGTCCGGCAGCCCGACCACGGCGACCTCCCCGACGCCCGGGACCGTGCGCAGCACGTCCTCCACCTCCCGGGACGAGACGTTCTCGCCCCCGGTGACGATCACGTCCTTGAGGCGGTCGACCAGGTAGAGGTAGCCGTCCTCGTCGACGCGGCCGACGTCGCCGGTGCGGAACCAGTCCCCCGCGAACGCCTCCGCCGTCGCGTCCGGATCGTCCCAGTAGCCGGGCGTGACCTGCGCGCCCCGCACGACGACCTCGCCGAGCGCGCCCGTGGGGACGGGCGCCCCGTCCTCGCCGACCACCCGGATCTCGACGCCCTCCGCGGGACGTCCGGCCGACGCCGCCAGCCCCGGTCGCGACGCGATGGCGGCCCGGTGGTCGTCCGGGGACAGGAACGTCGCGTTTCCGGACAGCTCCGTCATGCCGAAGCCCTGGTTGAGGTCGCAGCCGAGCATGTCGTGCACCCGGCGCAGCAGCGGGACCGGCATCGGCGCCGACCCGTACGAGACCACCCGCAGGCCGCCGCGCAGCACCTCCAGCGCCGCCGGGTCGTCGGCCAGGTGCGCGAGCAGGTCCTCCAGCATGGTCGGCGCCAGCGACACGTTCGTGACACCGTGCCGGCGCACCGCCTCCACCAGGTCCGCCGGACGGAACCGGCGCATCACCACGGCATGCCGCCGGTACAGGTGATGCAGCATCACCTGGTAGCCCGCCACATGGCAGAGCGGGAACGGCGTGCAGAACACGTCGCCCGGACGGACCGGCCGCCCCGACGCCGACACCCTCAAGCCCGCGAGCAGGCTCGCGTGCGTGAGCCGCACCCCCTTGGGGCGGCCCGTCGTCCCGCTGGTGAACATCAGCCACGCGACGCCGTCCGGCCCCGTCTCCGTGCGGTCCGGTCGTCGCGGCGCGTCCCAGGGCAGATCGGTGACGGGCACGAGCGGAGGACGGCCGGCACCCAGATCCCCCTCGGCGGCGAGCCGGTCGAGCAGGTCCGTCTCGCCGAGCACGAGCGACGCGCCGCTGCGCACGATCTGGTCGGCCCACTCGCGCGGATGAAGCCGCTGGTTGAGCGGCACCAGGACGCGCCCGTCACGCGGCACCCCGTAGTAGGCGGCCACGTACTCCAGCCGGTTGTGCGCCAGCAGCGCCACGCGCGCCCCCGGCGGGCACCGCTCGCCGAGATAGGCGCTGAGGGCGTCCGTCCGCGCGCGCAGCTCCCGGAACGTCCAGGTCGTCCCGTCCACCGACAGCGCCGGAGCGTCGGGGGCGCCGTCCGCCGCCGCGTCGAGCACGTCGTAGAGCCGGTGGAGGTCCCCGCGCGGCGATCCGCCCATCACGCCCCTCTCCTCGCGATCCGGCGACGCAATCTACCGGCCGGGCGCGCCGCCGGACCCGCCGGTGCCGCTCAGCGGGAAGGGCTCCGGAAACGCGGCAGGGCGCCTCCGGATGGAGACGCCCTGCCGTTTCGCCCGTTTCACCCGCGGGCGGGGAAGCCCGTGATCAGGCCTCCTCGAGCTCCGCGGTGAGGTTGCGGACCGCGTTCGGGTCGACGGGGATGCTCGGCCCCATCGACGTCGTCAGCGCGGCCTTCTTCACGTACCGGCCCTTGGCCGCGGACGGCTTGAGCCGCTGGATCTCCTCGACCGCCGCCGCGTAGTTCTCCACCAGCTGGCGCTCGTTGAAGGACGCCTTGCCGATGATGAAGTGCAGGTTCGCGTGCCGGTCCACCCGGAACTCGATCTTGCCGCCCTTGATGTCGGAGACCGCCTTGGCCACGTCCATCGTCACGGTGCCGGTCTTCGGGTTCGGCATCAGGCCGCGCGGACCGAGCACCCGGCCCAGGCGGCCGACCTTGCCCATCTGGTCCGGCGTCGCCACGACCGCGTCGAAGTCCAGGAAACCGCCCTGGATCCGCTCGATCATGTCGTCCGACCCGACCAGGTCGGCGCCGGCCTCGCGGGCCTCCTCCGCCTTCGCGCCGCCCGCGAACACCAGCACCCGGGCGGTCTTGCCGGTGCCGTGCGGCAGGTTGACGGTGCCGCGCACCATCTGGTCGGCCTTGCGGGGGTCGACCCCGAGCCGCAGCGCGACCTCGACGGTCGCGTCGAACTTGGTGACGGTGGTCTCCTTGGCCAGCTTGACGGCCTCGGCCGGGCTGTACAGCCGCTCCCGGTCGATCTTCTCGGCCGCCGCGCGGTAGCCCTTGCTGCGCTTCATGCTCGTTCCTCCAAGGAACTCGTGGTACGGGCCGCGCCCGGCCCTGCCACTGGGTGGTGAACTACTTGACCTCGATGCCCATCGACCGCGCGGTGCCCGCGACGATCTTCTCCGCGGCCGCCAGGTCCTTGGCGTTGAGGTCGGGCATCTTGGTCGTGGCGATCTCGCGGATCTGGTCCGCGGTGACCGAGCCGACCTTGGTCTTGTGCGGCTCGCCGCTGCCCTTCTCGACACCGGCGGCCTTCAGGATGAGCTGCGCGGCCGGCGGGGTCTTGGTGACGAAGGAGAACGAGCGGTCCTCGTAGATGGTGATCTCTACGGGGATGACATTGCCGCGCTGGGACTCCGTCGCAGCGTTGTACTGCTTGCAGAAGTCCATGATGTTGACGCCGTGCGGGCCGAGCGCGGTACCCACCGGCGGCGCCGGCGTGGCCTGGCCCGCCTGGAGCTGGACCTTGACCAGGGCCGCCACTTTTTTCTTCGGAGGCATGTCTCTCCTCTGTGTTCCGTTTCACTGTGGTCCCGACTCCCGGTTCTCCGGGCAACGCGGCGGGCGGAACATGACCACCGTGTTGGGACCTTGGCCGACCCCGCATCCCCGCGTGCGCGGGGAGCAAAGCTGCGCCTTGACGAGCGCGGCGATGTTCTTGGGGCCATCCCCGCATGCGCGGGGCCGATCGATGTCCCTCGCCCGGAGGCGAGACGAGCATCGGGCCGCCCTCGCCGAGGCGAGGACGACCCGTCAAGACTACGTGCTGATCAGACCGCGCCGGACGGGCGGCGGCGGTCAGATCTTGGAGACCTGGTTGAAGCTCAGCTCGACCGGGGTCTCCCGGCCGAAGATCGACACCAGCACCTTGAGCTTCTGCTGCTCGGCGTTGATCTCGTTGACGGTGGCGGGGAGGGTGGCGAACGGGCCGTCCATGACGGTGACCGACTCGCCGACCTCGAAGTCGACGGTGGCGGCGACCTTGGCCTGCTCCTTGGCCTTGGCGACGCCCTCCTCCGGCTCGGGCGCCAGCAGGTTCGCGACCTCGTCCAGGCTCAGCGGGGACGGCTTGTTCAGCAGGCCGACGAACCCGGTCACGCCCGGCGTGTTGCGGACCGCGGCCCACGACTCGTCGGTCAGCTCCATCCGGACGAGGATGTAGCCCGGCAGGACCTTCTCGTTGACCTTCTGCCGCTTGCCGCCCTTGATCTCGGTCACCTCGTGCTGGGGGACCTCGATCTGGAAGATGTAGTCCTCCATGTTGAGGGTCTGGGTGCGGGTCTCGATGTTGGTCTTGACCCGGTTCTCGTACCCCGCGTAGGAGTGCACGACGTACCAGTCGCCCGGCTGGAGGCGCAGCTGCATCTTGAAGTCGGCGTACGGGTCGGCGGGCGGCTCGGCCTCGGCCTCCTCGTCCTCGCCTTCCGCGTCGTCCTCGCCGGCGGGCGCGTCCGCGGCGTCGGCGGCGTCCGCGCCCTCGACGGCCTCGGCGAGGTCGGCGGCGTCCGCGGCGGCGTCGGGCGCGACGCCCTCGCCCTCGAGCTTCTCGTCCGCGGGCACGGCCTCGCCGGCGGCGACGGCGGCCTCGGCCGCGTCCTCGGCGGGCTCGGCCGCCTGGCCGGCCGCAGCAGCCGCGGCGGACTGGGCCTCGTCAACGGCCTCGTCGTAGGGCGGCTGTGAGGGCTCGGACACGGTGACTCTCTCTCCGGACGTCTGCGATGGGATTGGCGGTGCTTCTTGGCGGGTGGTGCGGCGCCGGGCGGCGATGGCCGCTCCGCCGACCGGCCTCAGCCGAAGATCTTGTAGATCCCCTGCTGCAGGCCGTAGTCGAAGCCGGACACGATCGCGACCATGATGAGCACGAACACCAGGGACACGGTCGTGTAGGTGACGAGCTCGCGGCGGGTCGGCCAGATGACCTTGCGCAGCTCGGCGATGACCTGGCGCACGAACAGCGCCGGAGTGGTCCGCCTGGGAGCGGACTTCCCCTTGCCTTCGTCCTTGGCCGCGGCCTCGCCGCGCGTCTCAGTCGCCATTGCCGCCGTTCACCTCATAGGTCGTGTTCCAACCACCCAGTGGTTGTCGCGCGGCCCGCGCCGCGGAACGCCACGGCGGGCGCCGTGGCGCGGCCGGCACCGGTGCGCGCACCGCACCTCGCAGGGCAGGAGGGACTCGAACCCCCAACCGCCGGTTTTGGAGACCGGAGCTCTACCAATTGAGCCACTGCCCTTCATTCTCCGGCTAAGGAGAACACCCCGGCCGCGGGACCGGGTCGGTGCCGTGCCCCAGCTTACGACCTCTTGGGTATGCCCGTGTGCGGACAGGGTCGTATGCCGGTGACGCGTCACTAGGGAGAGGAGTCTACGTCGCCGAGGGCTCCGCGTCGAACCGGACGGCGCGGAAACCCGCGCGGCCGCCGCGAAGGGCATGTCACCGGGCCCGGTATATCGCTCGGGTCATGGCCTCGCTTCTGTAACGATAGGGATATGAGCATCGACCGTCCTCGCATCTCCAAGCGCATCGCCGCGATATCCGAGTCCGCCACGCTGGCCGTGGACGCCAAGGCCAAGGCCCTGAAGGCGGCCGGTCGCCCGGTCATCGGCTTCGGCGCGGGCGAGCCCGACTTCCCGACGCCGGACTACATCGTCGAGGCGGCGGTCACCGCCTGCCGGGTGCCCCGCTTCCACAAGTACACGCCGGCGGGCGGCCTGCCCGAGCTGCGCGCCGCCATCGCCGAGAAGACCGAGCGGGACTCCGGCTACAAGGTGGACGCGTCGCAGGTCCTGGTGACCAACGGCGGCAAGCAGGCGGTGTACGAGGCGTTCGCGGCGCTGCTGGACCCGGGCGACGAGGTGCTCGTCCCGACCCCGTACTGGACGACCTACCCCGAGTCGATCAAGCTGGCGGGCGGCGTGCCGGTGGACGTGGTCGCCGACGAGACCACCGGCTACAAGGTGAGCGTCGAGCAGCTGGAGGCGGCCCGCACCGACCGGACGAAGGTGCTGCTGTTCGTCTCCCCGTCCAACCCGACGGGCGCGGTCTACTCGCGCGACGAGATCGAGGCGATCGGCCGGTGGGCCGACGAGCACGGCCTCTGGGTGATCACGGACGAGATCTACGAGCACCTGGTGTACGGGGACGCCGAGTTCCACTCGATGCCCGTCGTGGTGCCGGAGCTGGCCGACCGCACCCTGGTGCTGAACGGGGTGGCGAAGACGTACGCGATGACCGGCTGGCGGGTGGGCTGGCTGATCGGCCCGGCGGACGTGGTGAAGGCCGCCGCGAACATGCAGTCGCACGCGACGTCGAACGTGGCGAACGTCTCGCAGGCCGCCGCGCTCGCCGCGGTGACCGGCGACCTGTCGGCGGTCGCGGAGATGCGCAAGGCGTTCGACCGGCGCCGCCAGACGATCGTGCGGATGCTGAACGAGATCCCCGGCGTGGTGTGCCCGGAGCCGGAGGGCGCGTTCTACGCGTACCCGTCGGTGAAGGCGCTGCTGGGCAAGGAGATCCGCGGCAAGCGCCCGGAGACGTCGGTGGAGCTGGCGTCGCTGATCCTGGAGGAGGCCGAGGTCGCGCTGGTGCCCGGCGAGGCGTTCGGCACCCCCGGCTACTTCCGCCTCTCCTACGCCCTGGGCGACGACGACCTCGTCGAGGGCGTCTCCCGGGTCGCGAAGCTCCTGAACGAGGCGAGCTGACCCGACCGAGACCACACCGGCCCCGGACGCGAAAGCGCCGGGGCCGGTCCTTTTGTACAGCGACTCTGCGCACCGGCCTCAGCCCGCGCCCCAACCACGCGCCGGCCCGAGCCGTCGCGATCGCGAGCGAAGCCAAGTTCGAGCTTGCGAGAACTTGATCGCGCAGCGAGCCCCCAGGGCGAGTCGAAGCGATGCAGCGATCGCACGCATCGCCCGTTGAAGGGAAGGCGCTCTAGCGCCTGACCGCCGAGGGCGATGCAAACAAACACAGGAACGCTCCGGCGGGGAACGGTCCTGGCGGCCCCTCTCCGCCATTCGAGGACGTCCCCGCCGGAGCGTGGTCTAGGGGCGGACGCCTTCCGCGATGCGCATGAGCTGGTCCTTCGCGGCGCCGCCGGCGGTGACGGTGACGCCGGTTCCGGGCTTGGCGATCCAGGAGATCTGGCGTCCGGAGCCGGGGCGGTCGCCGGTGAGCGCGGGCATGCCGCGGACGGTGGTGCGGGTCGGGACGCCGCCGACGGGGGCGAGGTCGGTGAGGCCGACGCCGCTTCCCTTGATGAGGGCGATCTGCACCCAGCCGTCCGTCCCGCCCCATTTGCAGGTGGTGGTGCGGCGCTTGGCGTCGCCGGTGGCCGTGCAGGGGGCGGTGGCGGCGAGGCCGCCCGGCAGGTAGGTGACCCACTTCGGGAGCTTCACGGCGGGGCCGGGCGCGCCGGGCCGTTCGCCTCCGCCGCCGGCGTCGCCGGACCGCGGGTGCTCGGACGGCTTCGGCGTCGACCCCGCCTCGGGCCTCCCCTCTGGCGACGGGGACGCTGGGAGGCCCGAGGCGGGCGGCCGTTCCGGCTGCTCGAGGACCGCGGGTCCGCTCGTGGGGCGGGAGGTCGCGGAGTCCCCGGCAGGTGTGGCCCGGAACGACTGGTAGGTGGGCACCAGGGCGAGCGCGGCGACGGACGCGGCGGCGACGCCGACGGTGGCGCGGATCCGGTTCGTGCGGCGCCGGTGGCGGCGGCGCACGTCGGCCACGAGCGAGGGCGGCGCGGCCGTCCCCGCCACCTGCTCGGCCATGGCCGCGCGGAGTTCGCTCTCCAGGTCCATCGTTCAGCTCCCCAGTGGCGCCAGGTTCGCGCCGAGTCGCTCCCGGAGTCTGGCGAGCCCCCGGGATGCCTGGCTCTTCACGGTGCCGACGGAACAGCCGAGCACCCGCGCGGTCTCCGCCTCCGAGAGGTCCTCCCAGAAGCGCAGCACGAGCACGGCCCGCTGGCGGGCGCCGAGCCTGCGCAGTTCGTCCATGAGCGTCCCCCTCAGCTCGACGGCGTGGGTGCCCGAGAGCGTCGGCGTCTCGGGCGGCCTCGCCATGTGGATCTCCCGCAGCACCTTCCACCGCCGGGACCGGCTGATCACCAGGTTGACCAGGATCCGGCGGACGTAGGGCTCGGGGTCTGTGTCGGCGTCCAGCCGTCCCCAGTGCCGGTACGCCTTCTCCAGCGCGGTCTGCAGGATGTCCTCGGCGTCCTGCCGGGCACCGCACATCAGCGAGGCGGTGCGCAGCAGGGCATCGCCGCGTTCCGCCACGAACTCAACGAACGACTCGTCGTCTCGACGCCCCACTGTTCTCCGTCCGGGTGGAGGGAATCCCGCGTCCTGGGCGGACGGCCCCGCGCCTGGCCGTCCGCCCGGGTCCTTCTTCTTACTGGTGCGCCTGCCGCAGCGCGGTGGCGATGTCCTTCGGCCCGCCCGCGAGGACGGGGTTGCCGTTGACGAACAGCGAGTAGCCGCTGGGGTCGAACACCAGGACCCCGCCGCCGCGCGGCCCCTGGTAGGCGGCGACGCCGTCGATGGTGAGCGGGGTGCCGCCCTCGGGGAGCTTCAGAGCCTGCCGCAGCTGATTCTGCGTCATCCCGGCGGGGGTCTTCAGGCTTTCGACGGTCAGCCACTGGCCGGCCTTGCCGGTCCACTTCTGCGTGACGGCGCAGATGTTGAGCTTCTTGAGGTCGGCGGTGCCGGGGGTGGCGGAGACGTACTTGAGGCCCTTGGCGAGCATGACGGTCCGCTCGACGGTCCCGCCGACCTTCACCGCGGGGGTGAGGGTGCGGCAGTCGAGGGCGGGCGCGGCGGGCAGCGCGGGCTTGCCCGGGATGCTCGCGGACGGCTTGGCGGCCGGGGCGCCGGCCTTGCGCAGCGGCTTGGCGGACGGCGCGCAGGTCGGCAGGTTCGGCCGGCCCGACGGGAGCGCGGTCGGCTGGGTGCCGGGGGCGACGACGCCGGGGACGCCCGGGTTCGGGACGTTGACCGTGGGCTTGCCGGCCTCGGCCTTCTTCTTGAGGGCCTCGGTCTCCTTGCGCAGCTGCTCGGTCCCGGGCAGCTTGCTCGCCGGCACCTTGCCCGCGGGCACCTCACCGGTCTTCGGGAGCTCGCCGGTCTTCGGGAGCTTGCCGTCCGTGGGGAGCTTGCCGGTCTTCGGCAGCTTGCCCGTCTTCGGGAGGGCGGGCAGGCAGGTCGGCGCGGTCTTCGGCGCGGCGTCGACGACGCGGTGCGCGGCCGGCAGCTTCGAGTCGCCGGACTGGAGGCCCGCGTTCTGGTGGGAGCCGGTCATGGCCCACGTGGCGCCGCCGCCCACGGCCACGGTTCCGATGGCGCCCGCAGCGATCAGTGCGGCCTTCAGCGTGATCATCGTCTGAGTCCCTCTCTGCCCGTCCGGTGTTCTCCTCTTGCGCCCCTCGTATACGCGCGACCACGGAACGGGGTTGCACGGGGTTCCCAAGTTTTTTCGGTGATGTCCACGGGCGCGGATGGCCGCCGGGTGCCATGCGGGGTAGTCCGGTGTGATGATCCTGGTGGGGCGGGGGTTCAGCGGGTCGAACGATCCGGCAACATTGGTCCATGGAGGCCCGTACCGTGTCACCCCGCCCGCCGCAGGACCGTTCCCCGCGAGAGGACCCGGAGCCGTCCCGCATCGAGCCCGCCGCCGCGCGGCCCGGCTCCGCCCGTCCGGACGTGGCCCTGCTCCCCAAGGCGCATCTGCATCTGCACTTCACCGGGTCGATGCGGCATTCGACGCTGGTGGAGCTGGCCGCCGAGCACGGCGTCCACCTGCCGGACGCCCTGGTGGAGGACTGGCCGCCGAAGCTGCGGGCGACCGACGAGCGCGGCTGGTTCCGGTTCCAGCGGCTGTACGACATCGCCCGTTCCGTCCTGCGGACGCCCGACGACCTGCGGCGGCTGCTGCGGGAGACGGCGGAGGACGAGGCGGCGGAGGGGTCGGGCTGGCTGGAGATCCAGGTGGACCCGAGCGGGTACGCGGCCAAGTTCGGGGGGCTGACGCCGACCGTCGAGCTGGTGCTGGACGCGGCGCGGGAGGCGGGCGAGGCGGCGGGCATCGGGATCGGCGTGGTGATCGCGGCGAACCGGACCCGGCACCCCCTCGACGCGAAGACGCTCGCGCGGCTGGCCGTCCGGTACACCGGGCAGGGCGTGGTGGGGTTCGGGCTGTCGAACGACGAGCGGCGCGGCCGGGCCTACGACTTCGAGGGGGCGTTCCGGATCGCCAAGCGGGGCGGGCTGCTGTCGGATCCGCACGGCGGGGAGCTGCTCGGCCCGGCGAGCGTCCGGGAGTGCCTGGAGACGCTGGACGCCGACCGGATCGGGCACGGCGTGCGGGCGGTGGAGGATCCGCGGCTGCTGGACCGGATCGTGGACCGGGGCGTGACGCTGGAGGTGTGCCCGGCGTCGAACGTGAGCCTGGGGGTGGCGGCGACGCCGGAGGACGTCCCGGTGCGGCGGCTGTTCGAGGCGGGCGCGTCGATCGCGCTGGGCGCCGACGACCCGCTGCTGTTCGGGTCGCGGCTGGCCCGCCAGTACGACATCGTCCGCGACGTGCACGGTTTCTCCGACGCCGAGCTGGCGGAGCTGGCGCGGCAGTCGGTGCGCGCGTCGGCCGCTCCCGACGACGTCCGCAAGCACCTCCTGGCCGGTATCGACGCCTGGTTGTGTTAACGGCATTGCCCTTGGCGGGGGGGGCCCGAGGGGGGGGGGCCCAG
>NZ_JBEYYT010000049.1:0-12123 GCF_040645715.1 Spirillospora sp. NPDC046719
GCCGGCCCGGCCGCCGATCCCGGCGACCGGGTTGACCACCAGCCCGAACCTCATCCGCCGAGGACCTTGCGGCGGTAGGCGCGCCAGGTCACCGACCACGTCGCGGGGTCGTCCAGGACGTCCTCGCGCGCGCGGTGCACGGTCGAGCGGTGCGGCGCCGTCCGCACGGTCTCCGGCTCCTCGCGGGCCTCGCGCGCCACCTCGGCGAGGATGGCGGCGTACTCGTCCAGGTCCGCCTTGGAGTAGGACTCGGTCGGCTCCAGCGTCATCGGCTCCGGGACGAGGAACGGGTGGTGGCTCGTCCAGTAGTGGGTGCCGAAGTCGGCCGTGCGGAGCCCGATGTCCTCGGTGTGCACGCCGGTCTCCTCGGCGAGCCGCTCCCAGCTGTAGCGCACCTGCTCGATGCGGCGTCGCCCCGCCGCGTACGGCGCGGACACGCCCGGGATCTCCAGCACCTTCTTCATCAGGTAGTTGTTGTTCAGCACCGCGACCTCGGCGGCCTCGCGCAGCCCGTCGGCGCCGAGCGACATGATCCACGCGTACGCGCGGACGAGGTTCGGCACGACGCCGTGGAACGGCCGGATCTTCCCGACCGACTGCGGGCGGTCGTCGTCCAGGCGGTAGCGCTCGCCGTCGAACTCGACCGTCGGCGTCGGCAGGAACGGCGCCAGCTCGGCGGTGACGCCGCACGCCCCGGCGGCGGGCCCGCCGCACGCGTGCGGGGTGGAGAACGTCTTGTGCAGGTTGAAGTGGCACAGGTCGAAGCCGGCGTCGCGGGCCCGGGTGATGCCGAGGATGCCGTTGGCGTTCGCCTGGTCGTAGGCGCACAGCCCGCCCGCCTCGTGGACGATCCGGACGAACTCCTCGATCCGCGGGTTGAAGATCCCGGTGTCCTCCGGGTTGGTGATGAGGAGCGCCGCCGTGCGCGGCCCGACGGCGGCCTTGAGCGCCTCGATGTCGGGGTAGCCGTCGGCGTCCGGGTACAGCGTGATGACCTTGAACCCGGCGGTCTTCGCGCAGGCGGCGTTGGACGGGTGCGAGAAGATCGTCGTGATGACCTCGTCCCGCTCGGTCTCGCCGCGCGCGGCGAAGTACGCGCGGATCATCGACACGTTCGCGTAGATCGCGGCGGACCCGGCGCCCGGCTGGAGCGAGAACCGGTCCATCCCGGAGATCTCCTTGAGCAGCCCCTCCAGCCGGTGGACGATCTCCAGGACGCCCTGCACGGTCCGCTCGTCCTGCAGCGGGTGCAGGTCGGCGATGCGCGGGTCGCGGACGAACTGGTCGTTCACCTTCGGGCTGTACTTCATCGTGCAGGTGCCCTGCCCGACGTCGACGTTGAGGTCCACGCCGAGGTTCTCCTGCGACAGCCGCAGGTAGTGCCGCAGGACGTGCAGCTGCGACAGCTCCGGGAGCGCGGGCGGCGCGGCGCGGCGCAGCCCCTCGGGGAGCGTGTCGTCGAGCGGCACCTCGGGCGCGGGCACCAGCACGCCGCGCTCGCCGGGGCTGCCGAGCTCGAACAGCAGCGGCTCGTCCCAGCGGGCCTGGTGGAAGCGGCGCAGCGGCGGCTTCGGCCCGATCACGGCGTCGGCGGTGGAGACGGGGGAGCGGTCGGTCTTCACTTCACGATCTCCTGGAGGGTGTCGGCGAGGCGGTCGATCTCGTCCCTGGTGTGCACCTCGGTGACGCAGTACAGGGCGTCGGTCCGCGACAGGACCGCGCCGCCGAAGATCCCGTGCTCCAGCAGGGCGTCGTTGACCTCGGCGGACGTGCGGGAGCCGGGGAAGCGGACGGTGAAGTCGGCGAAGTGCGGCGCGGCGGCGTACGGCGTCTCGACGCCGGGCACCGCGGCGAGCCGGTCCAGCGCGTACCGGGTGTTCGCCATGATCGTCTCGCCGACCTCGCGCATGCCCTGCGGGCCCATCAGCGCGAGGTAGACGCCGGCGGTGATGCCGTTGAGGGCGGCGGCGGTGCCGACCCACTCCTTGCCCTCCTCGCGCAGCGCGAACGAGGTGCGGTCGTAGGCGACGTCGCCGAACCCGTACTCGCCCTCGACGCGGGTCGGCGCGAGCCCGAACAGCCGCGACGGGAACTCCGCGACGAACCGCTCCTCGTCGCGGGTGGCGATGAACCCGCCGTTCAGCCCGCCGTAGGCCATGTGGACGCCGAGGGGCTGGATGTCGCCGCACACGATGTCGGCGCCGTAGGCGGCGGGCGGCGCGACGACGCCGAGCGAGATCGGGTTGCATCCGGCGACGAACAGGGCGCCCGCGCCGTGCGCGAGGTCCGCCAGCGACGTCAGCGCGGGGTCGATGATGCCGGACGCCGACGGTGCCTCCGCGTAGACCGCGGCGACGTCGCCCGCCGCCAGCTCCGCCCGCACGGCGGCGAGGTCGGCCAGCCCGGTGGACGCGTCGACCGGGACGACGACCACGTCGTGCACCGGCCGCACGTAGTCCTCGATCTTGGAGAGCTTGTCCGCGGCGACGGCGGTGACCAGCAGCAGCCGCCGCGCGCCGGTGATCCGGCCGGCCATCCGCAGCGCCGTCGCGGACGCCTGGTACCCGTCGTAGACCGGGACGTTCACCACGTCCATCTCCAGCAGCTCGCCCATCAGCGACTGGTACTCCCACAGCGCCTGGAAGCGGCCGTGGTCCTCGTAGGGCTCGCCCGCGTAGGCGGTGAGGAACTCGCTGCGGTTGACCACCTCGTCGACGACCGCCGGGACGTGGTGCCGGTAGCAGCCCGCGCCGAGGAAGCTGAGGGCGTCGCCGGTGCCGGTGTTGCGGGCCAGCAGCCCGCCGACGTGCCGGACGAGCGCGGCCTCCGAGCGCAGCGGCGGGGGCATGTCGAGCGGGCGGCCGAGCCGGATGGACTCGGGCACGTCCGCGTAGAACTCCGCGACGTCGGCGGCGCCGACGGCGGCCAGCATCTCCGCCTTCACCGCGGGCACGGAGTTCGGGATGTACGGGTGAACGCCCACGCGCTCCCTCGCTTTCGTCGCTTTCTCGTCGGACCTCTTGACGAAAACACATGATGCAGTGTGCTGTATACAGCATTATCCCTGCATCCACTTGGAGGCAAGATGGCGACGGGCATCCAGCGGCGGACGGTGCTGACCGCCGGTGTCGTCTCGACGCTGTTCGCGGCCGCCGGCTGCGCGACCGGCGGCGTCCGCAAGGCCGGGCCCGCGCTGAGCTCGGCCGCGTCCGGCCAGATCAAGGGAACCGTCAGCGTCTGGTCGTGGGACGTGGCGGCGAAGGCGCTCAAGCGGCTGGCGCCCGCCTTCGAACAGCGGCACCCCGGAGTGCGGGTCGACGTCGTCGACATCGGCTACGACAACGCCTACGACAAGATCACCGTCGGGCTGAAGTCGGGCAAGGGCCTGCCCGACGTCCTCACCGTCGAGGGCGGCCGGCTGCCCGGCTACATCGGCGTCTTCCCCGGCGGCCTCTACGACGTCACCGCGCTCGCCGCGCGGTACCGGACGAGCTTCGCGCAGGCCGCCTGGAAGTACGTCACCGACGAGAAGGGCAAGGTCTTCGCGCTGCCCTGGGACAGCGGCCCCTGCGCCCTCTTCTACCGCACCGACATGCTCAAGGACGCCGGCGTCGACCCCGCCTCCATCCGCACCTGGGACGACTACGTCGCCGCAGGCGAACGCATCAAGGCCAGGACGGGCAAGAAGCTCCTCGTCATGGACCCCGAAGAGGACAGCGTCTTCCCGATGCTGCTCCAGCAGCAGGGCCAGCACTACATGAAGAACGGCCTCATCGCCGTCAACGACCAGCAGGGCGTGCGCGCCGCGACGCTGCTGAAGACGCTCGCCGGCAAGGGCCTCATCCAGTTCGAGAAGGGCTGGGACGGGCTCGTCGCCGCCACCAAGGCCGGCAAGGTCGCGACCACCCCGTACGCGGTGTGGTGGTCGGGCACCCTCACCGACGAGATGAAGGAGCTCAAAGGCAAGTTCGGCGTCGTGCCGCTGCCCGCGTTCGACGCCGGCGGCGTGCGGACGTCCAACGACGGCGGGTCCGCCCTCGCCGTCACCGGCCAGACGAAGAACGCGGCGGCGGCCTGGGCGTTCGTCGAGTTCATGCTCGCGGACACCGCGAACCAGGTGTCCATGCTCAGGACCGAAGGGCTGTTCCCCGCCTACCTGCCCGCACTCAAGGACCCGTACGTCACGGCCCCGCAGGACTACTACGGCGGCCAGCCCGTCTTCAAGACGTTCGCCGACCTGGAGAGCAGCGTCCCACCCGTCGAGGACAACAAGGACATGCCGAAGGCCCGCGACATCGTCAACGGCACGGTCTCCGGCATCGTCCTGCACGGCGAGGACCCGAAGCAGGCGCTCGACTCGGCCGCCAAGCAGATCGCCGCCGCCACCGGCCGGCGGATCGCCGGCTGACATGGCGCAGCAGACGACGGCCCGGAAACCGGTCGCGGCCGCCCGGACGAAGGCGCCTTCCGCGCGCGGGCGGCGGCGGACCTCGCGGACGGCCCCGTGGATGTTCGCCGGCCCGGCGGCGGCGCTGTTCGGCGTGTTCTTCGCCTATCCGCTGCTCGCCGGGCTCTACCAGAGCTTCACCGCCGACCGCGACGGCGTCACCACCTGGGTCGGGCTCGCGCAGTACCGCCGGATGATGCACGACCCCGTCTTCTGGACGTCGATGCGGAACATCGCGCTCATCCTCGTCGTCCAGGTCCCGGTCATGATCGCGCTGGCGCTCGCCATGGCGTACGGGCTGAACCAGTCGTGGCTGCGGTTCCGCGCGACGTACCGGATCGCCTGCTTCCTGCCCGCCGTGACGATGCTGGTCGCCTACTCGGTGGTGTTCCGCGTCCTGCTGAAGACCGACGACGGCCTCGTCGACCAGGCGCTCACCGCCGTCGGGCTGCCGAGCGTCGACTGGCTGAACGGCCCCGGCTGGGCGCGGATCGCGCTGATCGGCTCGATCACCTGGCGGTGGACGGGCTACAACGCGGTGATCCTGCTCGCCGGGCTGCAGGGCATCGGCCGGGAGCAGTACGAGGCCGCCGCGATCGACGGCGCCGGCCCGGCGACCACGTTCGTCCGGGTGGTGCTGCCGCAGCTGCGGCCGGTCGTCCTGTTCTGCCTCGTCACCTCGACGATCGGCACGCTGCAGCTGTTCGACGAGAACTACGTGCTCACCAAGGGAGGGCCGGGCAACGCCACCATGTCGCCGGTCCTCTACCTGTACAAGGTCGGCTTCGAGCAGCTGGACTTCGGCTACGCGGCGGCCATCGCCTGGGTCGTCGTCCTGATCATCGGGCTGATCTCGTACGCGCAGTTCCGCTTCCTCGGGAAGGACGCGTCGCGATGACCTCCCTGCCCGCGCGGGCGTCCACGCCCCCGCGCACGCCGCCCCGCACACCGCCGCGCACCCGGACCCGGCCGCCCGCGCCGCGCCGCGTCCGCCTGCTCGGCCGCGCCGCCGCGGTGCTCGCGCTCACCGCCGGCGCGCTGGTCAGCGCCCTCCCGTTCTACTGGATGGTGGTCGCCTCGACCCGCGACAACGCCGAGCTGTTCGCGTCGCCGCCGCCGTTCCTGCCGGGCGGGCGGCTGCTGCACAACCTCGTCGCGCTCCAGCACTCGATCGGCTTCGGCCGGGTGATGCTGAACAGCGTCGGCGTCTCCGTCGTGTACACGGTGCTCAGCTCGCTGATCTCCGCGATGTGCGGGTACGGGCTGGCCAAGTACCGGTTCCGGGGCCGCGGGCTGCTGCTCGGCCTGGTGCTGGCGACGATGATGATCCCGTTCCAGGTGCTGCTCGTCCCGCTGTTCCAGATGATGGCGAGCCTCGGCTGGGTGGACACCTACCAGGCGGTGATCCTGCCGTTCCTCGCCAACTCGTTCGGCATCTTCCTGATGCGCCAGGCGTTCCTCGGCTTCCCGGACGAGCTGATCGAGTCGGCCCGCATGGACGGCGCCGGTGACCTGCGGATCTTCTACCGGATCGTGCTGCCGGTGGTGCGGCCGCAGCTCGGCGCGCTGGTCATCTTCTCGTTCATGACGCAGTGGAACGCGTTCCTGTGGCCGCTGCTGATGCTGAACACAGAGGACAAGTACACCGCCCCCGTCGCGCTGTACACGCTCATCGGGCAGAGCCACGTCGACTACGCGGGGCTGATCCTCGGCTCGTTCCTCGCGACGCTGCCCGTGATGCTGCTGTTCTTCCTGTTCCAGAAGCAGTTCGTGTCTGGGCTTCTTGGGGGTGCCGTCAAAGGATGAGCGAAGCGAACCGAGGGATCACGCGGGTGCCGGGGCTGCTGTACGGCGGCGACTACAACCCGGAGCAGTGGCCCGAGGAGGTGTGGGCGGAGGACGCCCGGCTGATGCGGGAGGCCGGGGTCACGCTGGTGACGGTCGGCGTCTTCTCCTGGGCCCGGCTGCAACCCGGACCGGACGAGTGGGACTTCGGCTGGTTCGACCGGGTCCTCGGCCTGCTCGCCGAGCACGGCGTCGCCGCCGATATCGCGACCGCGACGGCGTCCCCGCCGGCGTGGCTGGTGCGGGCGCGCCCGGAGATCCTGCCGGTCACGGCGGACGGGGTGCGGCTGGAGTTCGGGTCCCGGCAGCACTACTGCCCGTCGTCCCCGGTGTACCGGGACGCGGCGGCGCGGCTGGCGCGCACCATCGCCGCCCGGTACCGGGACCATCCGGCCCTGGCGATGTGGCACGTCCACAACGAGTACGGCGACCACGTCACCGAGTGCTTCTGCGAGGCGTCCGCGGTGGACTTCCGGCGCTGGCTGCGCGACCGGTACGGCGACGTCGCCGCGCTGAACGCCGCGTGGGCCACCGACTTCTGGTCGCAGCGCTACGGGACGTTCGAGGAGATCGAGCCGCCGCGCACCGCGCCCGGCCCGGTGAACCCGACGCAGGCGCTGGACTGGCGGCGGTTCTGCTCGGACGCGCTCCTCGGCTGCTACCTGCGGGAGAAGGCCGAGCTCGACGAGGTCGCGCCCGGCGTGCCGGTGACGACGAACTTCATGTCGATGTTCAAGCCGCTCGACTACTGGACGTGGGCCGCGCACGAGGACGTGGTGTCCGACGACGCGTATCCGGATCCGGCGGATCCGGAGGCGCACGTCGGCGCGGCGATGAACTACGACCTGATGCGGTCGCTGAAGGGCGGCCGCCCGTGGCTGCTGATGGAGCAGGCGCCGTCGGCGGTGAGCTGGCGTCCGGTGAACGTGCCGAAGCCGCCCGCGCTGGCGCGGCTGTGGTCGCTGCAGACGGTGGCGCACGGCGCGGACGGCGTCCTGCACTTCCAGTGGCGGGCGTCGCGGGCCGGGGCGGAGAAGTTCCATAGCGCGCTGCTGCCGCATCGCGGGACCGAGGGACGGCAGTGGGCCGCGACCGTGGCGCTCGGCCGCGACCTCGCCCGGCTCGCCGAGGTCGCGGGCACCCGGATCGCGTCGGACGTCGCGATCGTCCTGGACTGGAACTCGTGGTGGGCGTTGGAGCTGGACGACCGGCCGTCCGCCCGGCTCCGGCTCCGCGACCTCGTCCGGACGTGGTACGGCGCCCTGGCGGACCGCAACGTCGCCGTCGACTTCGTGCCGCCGGACGCCGACCTGGCGGGGTACCGGCTCGTCCTCGCGCCGAACCTGTACCTGACGGCTGAGGCGACGGCCGCACGGCTCACCTCGTACGTCGCCGGCGGCGGGCGGCTCGTGTGCGGCTTCTTCAGCGGCATCGTCGACGAGCACGACCACGTCCACCTCGGCGGCTACCCGGCGCCGCTGCGCGACGTGCTCGGCGTCGTCGTCGACGAGTTCTGGCCCGTGCCCGACGACGCGTCCGTCCCGGTGGAGATCGGCGGGCGGCGGGCCGCCGCGACGCTGTGGAGCGAGTGGCTGGAGCCGCTGACCGCCGATGTCGCGGGCACCTACCTGTCCGGCGAGCTGGACGGCCGCCCCGCGGTCACCCGCAACGCCCACGGCGAGGGCCGCGCCTGGTACGTCGGCTGCCATCTCGGCGACGCGATCGGGCTCGTGCTGGACGAGGCGCTCGCCGACGCCGGGGTGCGCCCGGTGCTCGACGCCGCGCCGGGCATCGAGGTCACCCGCCGCGACGGGCCCGGCCACTCCTACTACTTCCTGCTCAACCAGAGCGGTGAGGAGCGCGAGACGCCCGCGCCGGACGGCACCGACCTGCTGACCGGCGCCGCCGTCCGCCTGTCCCTGCGCCTCCCCCCGTACGGAGCGGCGGTCATCAAGACCGCGCGCGCCTGAACCCACCCCCTTCCGAAGAGGTCGTCATGCGTCGATCGCTGCATGTCCTGGCCGGGCTGACGCTCGGCTCCGCACTCGCCCTCCCCGTGGGCGCCGCCGAGGCCGCCCCGCCTCCCCGGCCGCCGGGCCCCGCCGGCTACGCCGACGTGCTCGACCTGCACGGCGTCCCGGCGAAGGCCCTGCCGCCCGAGGTCAGCGACGTCAACGTGTTCGCCGACCAAGGCGCCTGGCACGCCTACGCCCTGCCGAAGCCCGGCGACACGTCCACCTACGGCGGCTTCACCGGGCCGCTGTACATCGCGCAGGAGTATCCGTGGTGGCTGAGCAAGGCCTTCAGCCGCATCACGCTCAGCGAGAACGGCAAGGAGATCGACCTCGCGTCCGCGGCGAACCCGCGCTTCACCTCGCTGCCCGGCGCGCTCCGCCAGACCTACGACCTGCCGGGGCTGCGGCTCACGCTGGAGCTGCGGTTCGCGTCCGACCGCACCGCGCTCGTCCGGGCGTCGGTGGCGAACACCGGCCGCGCCCCGCGGACCCTGCACGTCGGCTGGACGGGCGAGCTGCTGCGCCCGGACGCCGAGCCGATGCGGGGCGCGCCGTCCCTGCACGCCACCGCGGACGGCGTCGCGGTCGCGTTCGCCAAGGTCAGGAAGACGTGGGACTACCTCACCGGCGGCACCGAGCGGTTCGAGGTCCGGCACGACGGGCCCGTCCGCACGACCGTGACCGGGGACGCCTACCGCATCGACCTGGCCCGCCCGCTGACCGTCGCGCCGCACCGCTCGTCCGCGCTGGCCTGGACCGAGAGCTACACCTTCACCGCCGCCGAGCGGAGCCGGGAGGACGCCGCCGCGCCGCTGCGCGATCCCGACCGGGTGATCGCGGCGACGGACGAGCGCTGGCGCGGCTACGTCGCCGCCGTGACCCGCGGCGTCCCGGCGGACCGCCGCCGCCTCGCCGTGAAGTCGCTGGAGACGCTGGTCACGAACTGGCGCGGTCCCGCCGGGATGCTCAAACACGGCGGGATGACCCCGTCCATCACCTACAAGTGGTTCACCGGCGGGTTCTGGGCCTGGGACACCTGGAAGCAGGCCGTCGGCACCGCCCGCTTCGCGCCCGCGCTCGCGGAGTCGCAGATCAGGTCGATGTTCGACTACCAGGTCCGCGCGGACTCCAAGGACCGCCCGCAGGACGCCGGCATGATCCCCGACTGCGTGTTCTACAACGACCCCGCGCAGGGCGGCGGCAACTGGAACGAGCGCAACAGCAAGCCGCCGCTCGCCGCCTGGGCCGTCTGGGAGGTCTACCAGCGCAACGGCGACGCGGCGTTCCTGCGCGAGATGTACCCGAAGCTCGTCGCCTACCACGACTGGTGGTACCGCGACCGGGACCACGACCACGACGGCCTCGCCGAGTACGGCGCCACCGTCGACCCCGCGAACGCGACGCCGGAGGACGCCCGGCAGGCCGCCGCGTGGGAGAGCGGCATGGACAACGCGCCGCGCTTCGACGCCGCGCTCGGCACCGGCGTGGTCGAGAACCGCGACGCGGGCGGGCGCCTCGTCGGCTACTCGCTGAACCAGGAGTCGGTCGACCTCAACTCCTACCTCGCCGCCGAGGACGGCTACCTCGCCGCGATCGCCCGGCGGCTCGGCCGCGGCGCCGACGCCGACCGCTGGACGGCCCGGCAGCGCGCCGTCACCGCCGCCGTCCGCAAGGCGATGTACGACCCGGCGACCGGCTACTTCTACGACACCGACCTCGCGTCGGGCCGGCGCCTCACCGAGCGGGGCCGGGGCATCGAGGGCGCGATCCCGCTGTGGGCGGGCGTCGCGGGCGGCGCCGAGGCCGCCGCCGTCCGGGGGAAGCTCACCGACCCGGGGGAGTTCGCGACGAAGGTGCCGTTCGCGACGGTGGCGAAGAGCTCGCCGTACTTCGCGCCCGAGGAGTACTGGCGCGGGCCCGTCTGGCTCGACCAGGCGTACTTCGCGCTGGCCGGGCTCCAGCGGTACGGCTACCGGCGGGACGCGGCGTCCCTCGCGGACCGGCTGCGCGGCTCGGCGGCGGGCCTGCTCGGCGACGCCCCGATCGCGGAGAACTACGACCCGCTGACGGGCGCGGCGCTGAACTCGACCAATTTCAGCTGGTCGGCGGCGCTGCTCCTGGAACTCGGCTGACCGGCGGCCGCCCGGCCGCCCGCACCGGCGGCGGGGCGGCGGTGCCCGCTCCGGTCCGCCGGATTTTGCCGTTCCTGTGAGCCCGATGCGCATTAGCGGGCTTTGTGCCGGGGCAATTCCCCTGCGATCACCAAGCGATGGGCGGCGCCGGGGGGAAGGGCAGGAATGCGGATAAAAGGAGCAATTCGGTCGCGGGGTGGGCGGGCGGCGCTGGCGCTCGGCGGTGCGGCCGGCCTGGCGCTGACGGCGACGGCCCCAGCGGCGTCGGCGTCGGCGGCGTCGGCCGGAGGGGGCCCGGTCGGCGCGGGCACCGTCACGTACCAGGCCCGGCTGCGGCCCCTGAACCACCAGACCGGCTCCGGACGGCTGACGCTGCGGCTGCGCGGGAGCACCGCGACGATCACCGAGCGGTACTCCGGGCTCGCGGCGACGCTCGACGGCAGGCCGTACCCGCACCTGCAGCACATCCACGGCGGCGCCCGCGGCATGTGCCCGCCCGCGTCCGCCGACCGGAACGGCGACGGCGTCGTCAGCACCGCGGAGGGCAGACCGTACTACGGCCCGATCCAGGCGACCCTCTCGGTGAAGGGGGACATCACACCGCAGGGGGGCACCGACCTGAAGAACGCGCCGAAGGGGTCGAGCGTGCGCTACGAGCGGACGATCACGCTGAGCCCGGCCGCCGTCGCCTCCCTGCACAAGGGCATCGCGGTCGTCGTCGTCCATGGCGACGACCCGCGGACGCTCGGCCGGAAGGCGCGGAACGAGAAGAGCGAGCTGGTGCCGTCGCTGCCGCTCGCCGTGACGTCGCCCGCGCTCTGCGGCGTGCTGAAAGCGATCCCGGCGGGTGGCGCCGGGACGGGTACCGGTTCCACCGCCGTCGGCAGGGATGCCACGGGCGCGTGGCTGTTCGGGGCGGGCGCAGTGCTGTTCGGCGCCGGGGCGCTCGCGCGCGTCCTGTCCGTCCGGCGGCGGGACCGCGCGACGTTCCGGCCCGCATGAGGACCGCCTTCTTCCGCGGCGACCGCCGGGCCCTCGGACTGAGCCTCGCGGCGCTCGCGTGCGGGGCCGCCGCCGTCGCGGCCTCGGTCGCTGGGCAGCGGGACCGGGCGCCGCAGGCACCGCCCGCGGCGCCCACCTGGGCGCCGCCACGGGAACCGGAGGCGGCGGACGGCCTCGCGCTGCCCGCCGCGGCGCCGACCCGGCTCACGATCCCCGCGCTCGGCGTCCGCGCCCGCGTCGGGCGGGCCGGGCTCCGGTCCGACGGCACGCTGCGACCGCCCCGCCCTCCGCACGAGGACGAGCCCGCCTGGTACACCGGCTCCGTCACGCCGGGGGAGGCGGGCACCGCCGTCATCGAGGGGCATCTCGACTCGTCGGCGGGGCCGTCGGTGTTCTTCCGGCTGGGACGGCTGCGCCCCGGCCAGACCGTCCGGGTGCGGCGCGCGGACCGGACGACGGCGGTGTTCACCGTCGACGCCGTCCGCCGGTTCCCGAAGGACGCCTTCCCGACGCGGGCGGTGTACGCCGACACGGCGGGGCCGTCCCTCCGGCTCATCACCTGCGGAGGCCGGTTCGACCCCGCCGCCCGCCACTACAGGGACAACACCGTCGCCTTCGCGCACCTCACCGCCGCACACTGATCCACCGCCGCGCAATGAGGTGCGGCGAGCCGTCGTCTTGG